>NZ_JAYJLH010000042.1:0-337 GCF_051948695.1 Halopseudomonas sp. Lyrl_26 | reverse complement strand
TGTTGACCTGAAACTGCCGGCCATCGTCACCACCGACCTGCGCCTGAACGAGCCGCGCTACGCGTCGCTGCCGAACATCATGAAGGCCAAGAAGAAGCCGCTGGAGACCCTCAAGCCGGAAGAGCTGGGCGTGAGCACCGCCTCCACCCTGAGCACCGTCAAGGTCGAAGCGCCGGCTGCCCGCAGCGCCGGCATCAAGGTCAAGACCGTGGACGAGCTGGTCGACAAACTGAAGAACGAAGCCAAGGTGATCTGACATGACGATTCTGGTTATTGCTGAACACAACAACGCCGAACTGAATGCCGCCACCCTGAACACCGTGGCGGCCGCCCAGGC
>NZ_JAYJLH010000041.1:0-349 GCF_051948695.1 Halopseudomonas sp. Lyrl_26 | reverse complement strand
TTGATGTGCTGCGCTGGCAGCAGCTCGACCACATGCCCCAGCGACTCCATCTCCCTGGCCCAATAATGGGCACCCGAGCAGGCCTCCATGGCAATCATCGCTTCGGGATAGTTCGCCAGAAACGGCAGAAGCTCGCTGCGACGGAGCTTCTTGCGTCGAGCCTGTTTGCCCCGTTGGTCCAATACCACAACGAAGAACACAGTCTTTGCCAGATCGATACCGATTGTCGTAGATTTGTTCATGGTCTCCTCCTGTCTCTTCTCGTTTCTCAATAGATGTTTAGCATCTATTTCCTCTGGCGCATCACGACGCCGTAGAGGGAGAGGGAGGAGACCATCTCATCGAGCAC
>NZ_JAYJLH010000040.1:0-452 GCF_051948695.1 Halopseudomonas sp. Lyrl_26 | reverse complement strand
TGGCCTGGTATGAGCGGGAAATCAAGAAGCAGGCGGCCGAGAACGAAACCTGTCAGCGATTGATGAGCATTCCAGGCTACGGGCCTATCGTCAGCAGTGCTTTCTACGGGTGGATGGGTTCCGGTCAGCAGTTCCGCTCTGGCCGCGATGTTGCTGCTGCGCTGGGGCTCGTGCCCAAGCAATACAGCACAGGCGGGAGAGCAGTTCTGGGTGGCATCAGCAAGCGCGGAGACAAGCATCTGCGCGCACTGCTGGTACACGGTGCCCGAGCCGTTGCCCGTTATGCTAAGCGGCATGACGACCGATTGAGTAGGTGGGTGTGTAACTTGATTGAGCGACGAGGCTACAACAAGGCAGTGGTAGCACTGGCCAACAAGCTTGCGCGCATCGGTTGGGCAGTTGTGACGAAGGAACAGGCATATGCAGCCATACCTGCGTAGCGCAGGCTGATA
>NZ_JAYJLH010000039.1:0-480 GCF_051948695.1 Halopseudomonas sp. Lyrl_26 | reverse complement strand
TGTTAACCTCTGAGGAAGAATTGTGAAACTATCACTAATGGTAGCTATATCGAAGAATGGAGTTATCGGGAATGGCCCTGATATTCCATGGAGTGCCAAAGGTGAACAGCTCCTGTTTAAAGCTATTACCTATAACCAATGGCTGTTGGTTGGACGCAAGACTTTTGAATCAATGGGAGCATTACCCAACCGAAAGTATGCGGTCGTAACACGTTCAAGTTTTACATCTGACAATGAGAACGTATTGATCTTTCCATCAATTAAAGATGCTTTAACCAACCTAAAGAAAATAACGGATCATGTCATTGTTTCAGGTGGTGGGGAGATATACAAAAGCCTGATCGATCAAGTAGATACACTACATATATCTACAATAGACATCGAGCCGGAAGGTGATGTTTACTTTCCTGAAATCCCCAGCAATTTTAGGCCAGTTTTTACCCAAGACTTCGCCTCTAACATAAATTATAGTTACCAAAT
>NZ_JAYJLH010000038.1:0-566 GCF_051948695.1 Halopseudomonas sp. Lyrl_26 | reverse complement strand
CCCCGGCCGCTTCACCGACCGCAGCCGCGGCAAGCACCTGGCCCAGCGCAGCCTCGAGCGTCACCGCAGCGACTACCGCCAGGCTGCCGGCCACAGCGACCAACCGACTCTGCGCAGCGGCCACTTCCTCGAACTGCAAGGCCACCCGAGAGACAGCTGGAACGACCTCTGGCTGATCACCGACATCCACCACGAAGGCAAACAGCCTCAGGTCCTCGAAGAATCCATAACGAACGAAGGACTCTCAAACGCTGCGGGTTTAACCCCCTCTCCCCTCGCGGGAGAGGGCTGGGGAGAGGGGGAAACAGACCCCACCTTCACCCAAGGCTACCGCAACCACTTCACCGCCACCCCCTGGGCCACCCCTTACCGGCCAGCCCTCGCTCACCCCAAACCAAAAGTACTGGGCACCCAAACCGCCACCGTCACCGGCCCCGAAGGCGAAGAAATCCACTGCGACAACCAGGGCCGCATCAAGGTCCAGTTCCACTGGGACCGCGAAGGCCAGGCCGACGCCCACACCAGTTGCTGGCTGCGGGTGGCCAGCAGCTGGGCCGGCAACCACT
>NZ_JAYJLH010000037.1:0-578 GCF_051948695.1 Halopseudomonas sp. Lyrl_26 | reverse complement strand
AGAACAGCTGCCCGACCTGGAAGACTACGACTACCCCGGCCGCTTCACCGACCGCAGCCGCGGCAAGCAACTGGCCCAGCGCACCCTGGAACGCCACCGCAGCGACTACCACCAGGCCACCGCCCACAGCGATCAGCCTACTTTGCGCAGCGGCCACTTCCTCGAACTGCAAGGCCACCCGAGAGACAGCTGGAACGACCTCTGGCTGATCACCGACATTCACCACGAAGGCAAACAACCCCAGGTTCTGGAAGAGTCCATAACCAGCGCAGAATCTGCGGGCACCGATTATTCCCCCTCTTCCGCGAAGGGGGAGGGGGAAACAGCCTTCACTCAGGGCTACCGCAACCACTTCACCGCCACCCCCTGGGCCACCCCTTACCGGCCAGCCCTCGCTCACCCCAAACCAAAAGTACTGGGCACCCAAACCGCCACCGTCACCGGCCCCGCCGGCGAAGAAATCCACTGTGACGAACAGGGCCGGATCAAGGTCCAGTTCCACTGGGACCGCGAAGGCCAGGCCGACGCCCACACCAGCTGCTGGCTGCGGGTGGCCAGCAGCTGGGCCGGCAACCACT
>NZ_JAYJLH010000035.1:0-848 GCF_051948695.1 Halopseudomonas sp. Lyrl_26 | reverse complement strand
ATTGATGTTCTGCAACTGGTGCCAGTTGGTGATGGTCCAGGGAGCGGTGTCTGTGCCCCAGCCGCTGTCGAACAGCGTTTCATTGCTGACGACAATATCTTCTTCGCGGGTGACGCCGATCAGGTACGGCAGCCCGCCCAGGGCGTAGCCTTCGTACTCTGCGCCATCGACAAAGCCCCAGACGGAATCATCCCAGCCTGCGAAGGTGTCCCGGTTCATCAGCTCAGCCCAGGTGCGGCCTGTGCCGCCGGAACTGTGGGTGTGATCCCCGGTGATATTGTTGTTATCGTTGTCGGTGGTAGCGTAAAAGCTGTTGGTGTTAGTGCCACTATACAGAGAACCGACCAGGCCGCCGACAGAGCTGTTTCCATTCACCGCACCGGTGGCATAGGACTGGATGATACCGCCGATCCACTGATAACCGACCAGGCCGCCGACATTGTTGGTTCCATTCACCGCACCGGTGGCATAGGACTGGCTGATACGGGCGGTGCTAGACTGATGACCGACTAGGCCGCCTACATGAATAGTGCCAGTTACCGCGCCCGTAGCATAGGACTCGCTGATACTGCTGCTCAGCTGCACACCGACCAGGCCGCCGACAGAGATGTTTCCATTCACCGCACCGGTGGCATAGGACTGGCTGATACCGCCGGTCCACTGATAACCGGCCAGGCCGCCGACCTGGTTCTGCCCGGTAATATCGATATTTTCCAGCCCCACATGGCGCAGGGTGGCGGTATCGGTGTAGCCAAACAGCCCGACATAGTTGGTAGTCTCGCGGTCAATAAACAGATCGCTGATCACATGGCCCAGGCCATCGAAGGTGCCAGTGAAGCGGTTGCTGT
>NZ_JAYJLH010000034.1:0-1122 GCF_051948695.1 Halopseudomonas sp. Lyrl_26 | reverse complement strand
GCGCTTGATCACCGGCTCATCGGCGACCATGCCGTTGCCCTGATCAAAGCTGGTGGGCGCCAGTCGCGGGAACACCGTCTGGTCGTCGCCGAATACCAGCAGGTGGCCGTCCGGGCTGTGGCGGAAGTGGTAGTGGATGCCCTCTTCCTCGCACAGGCGCTGGATGAAGTGCAGGTCGGTCTCGTCGTACTGGGTGCAGTAGTCCCGTTCGGGATACTCGCTGCCCAGCTGGAATTGGAAGGCGTCGCTCTGGATGCCGTGGTCGTCGAGTACCCGGGCAATGATCTGCGGTACCGACAGGTGCTGGAAGATGCGCTGGTTGTGGCGCAGGCCCAGGTAGTGCAGGTGGGGTACCAGTTCCAGGCGGTAGCGGGTCAGGCGCTTGCCGGCCTCGCCGATGGCGGCGTGGTGAATCAGGCCGTGCAGGCCGGTCCCCTCGCCTTCGCCATGCTGAATGCCCAGCCAGGCATTGCGCTGCAGCAGGGCCTCCAGATCCAGGTCCGGCTGGCCACTGACCAGCTGCAGTTCGATGCGGTAGCACTGGCTGATGGCTTCGTGAGCGCGGAAGGACAGCACCCGGAAGTCGTGCTCGAGGCCGGGCAGGTCCAGGGTGAAGTGGGCTTCATTGGCGGGGGAAAACATCCGCAGGTCCTTGTTCAGTAACGGTGTTGCCGTTACAGCGAACTACGGCCCGGGCATTATTCCCTATCGCGTCAACGCTCGCTGTGAGCGAGTCGGCATTATGAGCAGTCGGCTGCCAATCAGCGCCAGACCGCGTGGCCTGGCTCAAGGTCGCGGCTGGTTTGCGTCAGGTTAAGCAGCGGGGGACTGGAGCGGGTCGACGCGCAGTGCCAACTGGCCATGCTGGCACGCCTGCCGAAGGCGCTGCGGTATGAAAGCGCTGACAGGAAAGGTGCGCCCGGAGAAGAATCAATCGGGCTAATTCATCTGCCCGACGCTCTGAAGTGAGCTTTCCTGACTCGCGATCATTACCGCCAAAGCGGTGATCGCTGTGATAACGGTGAATTTCAACAGGCTGCTGACGGCTCAACGCCCTTCCCGGAGGTCGTATCAGTCATCCCTGGTTACTCCTTGCAGTTGGGATAGACGGTGCATTCCTGA
>NZ_JAYJLH010000033.1:0-1198 GCF_051948695.1 Halopseudomonas sp. Lyrl_26 | reverse complement strand
GGTAATCCCCCCGAAAAACAGCGGTGATCAAAAGTAGAATTTTCCGTAAGCTACACGCAGGGAGATTCTGCATGAAGAAGTCACGTTTTTCCGACAGCCAGATCCTGTCGATACTCAAGCAAGCCGAGAACGGCGTACCGGTTCCGGAGCTTTGCCGCGAGCACGGCATGAGCAGTGCCAGCTTTTATAAATGGCGCGCCAAGTTTGGCGGCATGGATGCATCGATGATGGCCCGCCTGAAAGAGCTGGAGGATGAAAACCGTCGGCTCAAGAAGATGTATGCCGAGGAGCGGCTGAAGGCTGACATCCTCAAGGAAGCCATCGAAAAAAAGTGGTGAAGCCGTCTCGTCGCCGTGAGATGGCGCAGAAAGCCGTTGATGAAAAGCGTGTCAGCATTCGTCTGGCCTGCTGGATGTTCAGCATCAGTGAGACCTGCTACCGCTACCAGCCCAAACTCAGCAGCGAGAATGCCGAGATCGCGGACTGGCTGGTGCGGCTGACCCACAATCAGCGGAACTGGGGCTTTGGTCTGTGCTTCCTGCATCTGCGCAATGTGAAAGGCTTTACCTGGAACCACAAACGGGTCTATCGGATTTACCGGGAGCTGGAGCTGAATCTGCGCATCAAGCCCAAGAAGCGTCTGGTTCGTGAAAAGCCGGAACCATTGGCTGTGCCGGAAATGATCAACGACAGTTGGTCGATGGACTTCATGCACGACCAGCTCAACGACGGACGCAGTTACCGGCTGTTGAACGTGATCGATGACTTTAACCGCGAGGGGCTTGGCATCGAAGTGGACTTCTCGCTTCCGGCAGAACGGGTTATTCGATCACTGGACCAGATCATTGAATGGCGGGGTAAACCGCGCTCTATCCGTTGTGACAACGGACCTGAGTACATCAGCGGCAAGCTGTCAGCCTGGGCCGAAAAACGAGAGATCAAGCTGGCGTTTATCCAGCCTGGTAAACCCCAGCAGAATGCTTATATCGAACGCTACAACCGAACGGTCCGTTACGATTGGCTGGCACAGTATCTGTTCGACAGCACCGAAGAAGTCCAGGATTATGCCACCCGCTGGCTCTGGCACTACAATCACGAACGACCCAATATGGGACTCGGAGGAATTACTCCTCAACAGAAATTGGCCATGATGGCCTGAGGTCTACTTTTGAACCCCGTTAAAAATGGAGGGATTACC
>NZ_JAYJLH010000032.1:0-1500 GCF_051948695.1 Halopseudomonas sp. Lyrl_26 | reverse complement strand
CTACGGCATTGATCAGGTCGATGACCTTGGCGGTGATGTCGGCGGTCGCCGTGGCAGGTCCGCTCAGGGTGTAGTTGCTTGCATCTGCGCCGGAGAGAGCGCCGTTCACAGTCACGGACTTGCCGGTGCCTGCGTTTTTGTTATCGAACGCACCATTAACAGCCAGTTGCAGGTCATCACCTGAAATCACGCCATCCAACTCGGCGGTGACATCGGCATCGGTGGTGCCGTTGTACTCGCGGTTTTGCGCCACGGCGTTGATCAGGTCGATGACTTTGGCAGTGATGTCGGCGGTGGTTGTTACCGGGCCATTCAGGGTGTAGTTGCCCGCATCGGCGCCGGTCAGTGAACCTGTGACGGTCACATCTTTTCCGGTTCCCGCGTTTTTGTTATCGAACAAACCGCTCAGCGCAACGTCGAGATCATCACCAGTGATCACGCCGTCCAGGTCCGCGATCACGTTGGCACCGGTGGTGCCGTCGTAGACTCTGTTTTGGGCTATCGCATTAATCAGGTTGATGACTTTGGCGGTGATGGTCAGTGTGCCGTTTTCGACCTTAATGTCGTAGCCTTGCTGGTGGGAGTGGAGGCCGACCAGTGACAGTGTGTGCTCGCCCGCGTTGCGGCCACCGCCGGTAACATCGGTGCTGCCCAATAGCAGGTTGCTATCGTAAAGGACATCGGCGCTCCAGCCGCCGTTGCCGGTTTGCTCAGCACCGTTATAGGTAACGGTGTCGTCATCCACCGTGACGGTCAGGGCGGTGAGGAAGCTGCGTAGCAGCGGAGTGCTGTGGCTCTCGTAGATACGCCAGACGCTACTGGTGCCACCTTCGGAGTCTATGTCCCAACCGGTGAAGGTGTCCCGGTTCATCAGCTCAGCCAAGGTGCGGCCTGTGCCGTAGTCGCTGTGGGTGTGATCCCCGGTGATACTGTTGTTATCGCTGTTGGTGGTGGCGTAAAAGCTGTTGGTGATAGTGCCGTCCGCCTGATAACCGACCAGGCCGCCGACAGAGCTGTTTCCATTCACCGCACCGGTGGCATAGGACTGGTGGCTGATACCGCCGTTCCACTGAAAACCGACCAGGCCGCCGACAGCGTAATTGCCATTCACCGCACCGGAGGCATAGGCCTGGCTGATACTGCCGCCACTCTGAGCACCGACTAGGCCGCCGACAAAGCCGGTTCCATTCACTGCACCGGCGGCATAGGACTGGCTGATACTGGCGTCATTCTGAAGACCGACCAGGCTGCCGACCCATTCATGCCCTGTCACCACACCGGTGGCATAGGACTGGCTAATGGTGCCGTCCCGCTGAAAACCGACCAGGCCGCCGACACCGCTCTGCCCGGTAATATCACTATTTTCCAGCCCCACATGGCGCAGGGTGGCGGTATCGGTGTGGCCAAACAGCCCTACATAGTTGGTAGTCCCGCGGTCAATAAACAGATCGCTGATCACATGGCCCAGGCCATCGAAGGTGCCAGTGAAGCGGTTGCTGA
>NZ_JAYJLH010000031.1:0-2169 GCF_051948695.1 Halopseudomonas sp. Lyrl_26 | reverse complement strand
AGAGCAGCCCCGGCGGCAACGGCTTCAACGAACTGCGCATCGAGGACCGCGCCGGGGAGGAGCAGATCTTCATCCACGCCCAGCGCGACTGGGATCAGAACATCCAGCACGACCAGAAAATCCGTGTCGGCAACGAACGCCACGAACGCATCGAAGCCAACCGCTACACCGAGAACCTGGCCGAAGAGCACCACACCACCCACGCCGACCGCAAGACCGAGATCAGGGCCGACGACCACCTGACCATCGGCGGGAGCCAGCATCTTCAGGCAGGCGTCGCCCAGCTGACCAAAGCTGGCCGCGAGATACATCTGAAGGCCGGGCAGAAAATGGTGATCGAAGCGGATAGCGAGCTGACACTCAGCGCAGGAGGCAGCTTTATCCGCATCACGCCGGCTGGGGTGACGGTCGTGGGACCGACTATCCGCCAGAACGCAGGAGGGAGTCCGGGGAAAGGCAGCGGCGCTCATGTTCTCCTGCCCGAGGCGGCGATCATGGCTGACGGGGCGCTGACCGGCCGACAGTTGGCAGCACCGTCTGCCGAAAACACAACGGCAGGATTGGCCGCGGCCCAGCTTGACCTGGCACGCATGGCACGCTCACTGGGTGCCAGCCGTTGCCCGGTGTGTGAAGCCTGCATGGAGGGCGCATGTCCGCTCTGACACGAATCGCTGAACCCGCTGTTAACTGGTTCGCTGAGCAACAAGATGCTGGGCGGGACCTGTTTCTGATAGTCGACCGGCTCGCAGAACCCGATCCGATCCCTGAGCTGTTTCATGCGGATGTCATGGATGAGTACATCAACCTCTACAGCGGGACCGAATGGGATGAGCTGGCTGATATCGGGCCCTGGTTGATAAAAATGCCTGCGCAGCAATCCATTGCGTTATCCCATTTGTGGGAAGCGCCGGAGCGTAACTGGGGATGGCTGGCCAGCGCCTCCCAACTGTCGTTGGTGGACCTTGCTCGTCATTGGCGTGAGCGCTTGTTGATTGAAGGACCGTCTGGCAAGGCGCTTTACCGTTTTCAGGATAACCGGGTGATCGCCCATCACCTTTCCGCCCTGTCAGTCACGCAGATTCCGCTGCTGTTGGGGCCGCTTGATTCCGCTTTATGCTGGGCCGGTGATGCCTGGCTGATAACGGAGAACGCAGCTCCCGCGCATCATGTCGCAGCGCAGGGGCAACCATGGCTGGATGTGCCCGAGCCGCCGGAGGTTGCCAGGAACATACAGCGTAAGAACGCATGCGATTGGCTGTGGGCGCAGCATCCTCAGGCAACGACTCGCCTGGCAAGTGCCAGGCCGCTTATGGAGTGGCTGGACGGTCAGCTGGAGACCGCGAGCGAATGGGGCTGGGGACAAAGCGAGCAACTGGAATTTCTGCTGACTTACCAGCTTGACCCTGATCTGGCTCAGTCCAGTTTCTGGACCGCCAGAGAAGGGGAGACACCCGACCAACATTATCAACGCTGCCGACAGGCTGTCGTTGACCTGCTACGGCATACATCATGATAAGAAAACTGATTCTCCCGCTCTCACTGGCGTTTCTGGGGGGCTGCACCCTGACCGGCTCACTGGCCAAGGAAGGCGTGCTGTCCCTGACCGAGAGGGAAGGCCGTGAACGCTTTACCCTGACAGGGGAGTTGCCTGCGCATTTCTCGATTCAGGCGACCGCCTACTTCTCGCCGGACAACCCCGAGCGCTGCCAGGTATACAGCATCGGTCAGGGGCAAGAGGTAACCCGCGAACTCATTACCCAGTACACGACCCCGTACCATGATCATCCCGCAGACTTCAGCATGGATATTCCGCTGACCTACCACATCGGGTTGTGTAACGGGACGCTGCGGCAAGTCGCCTTGTTGATCAGAGGGCGCTATGGAGAGCAAAGCTGGCAGCATCACCGTAGTCACGGCGGTCTTGGGATTGTCGATAGCCGTCCGGAGCAGGCGCCACCGTTCGACAGCGACGGTACTCTGACGGTCCGTGGTTACTGCACCTGGTTGTTTCAACTGAGCAAGGCCAGAGCTTGGGCAGGACAGATAAGCAAGCAGCTCAGTTGCTCCGAGCCTGATGAGCACTGGCAACTCGATCCGGATTTTGCCAAGCGTCGTTCGGTTGGTGCAGTGCTGGGGCGCGATGAGTTGGCGGGCAAGACCGTACGGCTT
>NZ_JAYJLH010000030.1:0-2839 GCF_051948695.1 Halopseudomonas sp. Lyrl_26 | reverse complement strand
TGGGTTCGGGCTTCTCCGATATGTTCTGTGTAGGAGCACCGCCCTCGGTGCGAACCGGGTTGCCGGCAACTCCGCCGCCGCCGGCTGGCATTCGCACCCGGGGCGGGTGCTCCTACGGTGGGTTCGGGCTTCTCCGATATCTTCTGCGTAGGAGCACCGCCCTCGGTGCGAACCGGGTTGCCGGCAACCCCGCCGCCGCCGGCTGACATTCGCACCCGGGGCGGGTGCTCCTACAGTGGGCTCGGGCTTCTCCGATATCTTCTGCGTAGGAGCACCGCCCTCGGTGCGAACCGGGTTGCCGGCAACCCCGCCGCCGGCTGACATTCGCACCCGAGGCGGGTGCTCCTACGGTGGGTTCGGGCTTCTCCGATATATTCTGCGTAGGAGCACCGCCCTCGGTGCGAAACGGGTTTGCCGGCAACCCCGCCGCCCCACACCGCGGACGAGCTGGACTTGGCTTGCCCCTCCTGGCGCTACTTGCGCACATGCCTCATGCGCATACCACTGGCCACCAGCGTCACCAGAAACACCGCAATACCTGCCACCACCAGAATGCTCATCTGCAGCACCTTCTGCTGCCAGCCCCACTCGAACCACTGCTGCACATCCGCCGCCAGCCACAGCACCACGACGGACAGCGCTGTGCAGGCCAGCAGCAGCCGCAGAGTGAACATCGGCCAACCCGGCTGGGCCTGGTAGACACCGATCTTGCGCAGCCCCCACCAGAGCATCCCGGCGTTGAGCAATGCGGACAATGAAGTAGCCAGGGCGAGACCCACATGGGCCAGCGGCCACACCAGGATCAGGTTGAACACCATGTTGGCCACCATACAGGTAACCGCGATGCGCACCGGGGTCTTCATGTCCTGGCGGGCAAAATAGCCGGGGGCCAGCACCTTGATCAGCATGAAGGTCATCACCCCCACCGCATAGGCACGCAGGGCATTGGCCGATTGCACCACGTCACGCTCGGTCATGGCGCCGTAATGGAACAGCGTGGCGATCAGCGGCTCGGCCAGCAGCAGGAGCGCCAGCGCAGCGGGTACACCTACCAGCAGCACCATGCGCACCGCCCAGTCCAGGGTAGCGGCAAAGGCCTTGGGATCCTCCCCTGCATGCTGACGGGACAGCGCCGGCAGTATCACCGTCCCTATGGCAATACCGAAGGCACCCAGGGGGAGCTCGGAGAGACGGTCGGCGTAATACAACCAGGAGATGCTGCCAGTCTGCAGGAAGGAGGCCAGCACCGTATCCAGCAGCAGGTTGATCTGACTGACCGAGACACCGAACAGCGCAGGAATCATCAGCGTCATGATGCGCCTGACGCCCTCGTGCTTGCGATCCGGGCGGGGTATGGGCAGCAGGCGTATCTGAGCCAGAAAAGGCAACTGGAACAGCAACTGCACCACACCGGCAATGAATACCCCCCAGGCCAGCGCCAGGATCGGCTGGTCGAAATAGGGAGTCATGAATATCGTGGCGCCGATCATGCACAGGTTGAGCAGCACCGGGGTGAAGGCCGGCACGGCAAAACGGCCATAGCTGTTGAGGATGGCGCCGCACAGGGCGGTCAGGGAAATCAGGAACAGGTAGGGAAAGGTGATCCGCAGCATCTGGGTCGCCAGCTCCAGCTTCTCGGTCTCACCGTAGAAGCCCGGGGCGAACAGCGTGATCAACACCGGCGCGCCGGCAACGCCGAGCAGGGTGATGCCGGCGAGGGTAATGCCCAGAGTCCCGGTCACCCGGTTGACCAGACTCTGTACCTCGGCGAGGGTATAACGGGTGCGGTATTCGGACAGCACCGGCACGAAGGCTTGGGCGAAAGCACCCTCGGCAAACAGACGACGCAGGAAGTTGGGGATCTTGAAGGCGATAAAGAAGGCATCAGCTTCCGACTTGGAGCCGAAATAGGCCGCCACCACCACATCGCGCACCATGCCCAGCACCCGGGACAGCATGGTCATGATGCTGACCACCATGCCGGAGCGCAGCAGACTGGGTGCCTTGTCGGCGGAGGGAGGCGTGGGCGTGGTCTCGGTCATTGTTCTCATCATTGCTCTGTCGAAACAAGAGGGCGATCATAGCGCTAAGTGGCGGTGGTTGGTACGCCCCCAGGCGTAGCGCGGGTGCGCCACACCTCGGTACTCGTCCCGCCCGGAACTCTACCTTACCCCTTGACATCGGCACCGCTGTGCGGCACAGTACGCGACCTTATTTACACCCTTATTCACATGATTTTCTGAGGAGCAAGACGGTGGCCAACTCACCTCAAGCCAAGAAACGCGCCAAGCAGGCCGAGAAGCGCCGCAATCACAATGCAAGCCTGCGCTCCATGGTTCGTACCTACATCAAGAACGTTGTAAAAGCGATCGACGCCAAGGATCTGGAAAAAGCCCAGGCCGCCTACACTGCTGCCGTTCCGGTCATCGACCGCATGGCCGACAAGGGCATCATCGCCAAGAACAAGGCCGCTCGTCACAAGAGCCGCCTGAACGCACACATCAAGGCCCTGGCTACCGCCGCCTGATTGCGTTCTGCAGATACAGAAAAACCGGCTTTCAGCCGGTTTTTTTGTGTCTGGGATTTGGGTGTGCCTGCGTTTGAACCCTTCGCACCGAGGGCGGTGCTCCTACGCAGAAGATATCGGAGCAGACCAAGCCCCACCGTAGGAGCACCCGCCCCGGGTGCGAATATTAACGGCGGCAGCGGGGTTGCCGGCATACCCGGTTCGCACCGGGGGCGGTGCTCCTACACAGATATATCAGAGAAGATCGGGCCTACTGTAGGAGCACCCGCCCCGGGTGCGAATGTCAGCCGGCGGCGCCGGAGTTGCCGATAA
>NZ_JAYJLH010000029.1:0-3831 GCF_051948695.1 Halopseudomonas sp. Lyrl_26 | reverse complement strand
CCAGGAATGCACCGTCTATCCCAATTGCAAGGAGTAACCAGGGATGGTTAATACAACATATGGGAATGTTGTTGAGCAATTGGCATGCCCCCAAAGAACTCAATGGGTGAGCATCCGCTTGGTGGATGAATTTGGCCAAGCAGAAAAATATAGTGGGTTGTCTGTGATTTTGCGTGACTCGCAAGGACAGGAATACTTCGCTGAACTGGATGGTGAAGGGTTTGCGCGATTTGCTGGAGTGTACTCCGGCGTAATGCTGCTGTCTGTAGTTGAAGGTTATTCTGGTCATGATGGGTGGTACGAAACACTCATCGACCGTAAGGCTTATTCCCTCCCTATTTCAGATCTGCAGGTAGCTGCCGAACAAACCCCTATAGGTCCCCGCCGAGCTGATGGCAAAACCTGGATGGCAGAGCAGCGAGCTGTAGAGGAGAACGCGCGGTTCTTCCGAGTGGAAGTCAGCGATTTTGTGAAGGCCAACAAGCATTTGCCCGATCCGGACGAGCAATGGACACCACGTCCCAGCGCTATTCTGAAAGCCGCCATGCCCGGTATGGAAGGGAATGATGTGCCCGGCATCGCCCTGGAGCCGAACCAGCATCATGTACTGGAGGTCAAGGCGCTGCGCGCCTATCGACCGTTATTTTCTCTATCCCCCGAATTCAGTGCTCTGAACGCCTATCATCTGGCGGTGATGAGCGATCTGGTATACGCCCCTTTCAGTGAGAAGCAACCCTCCGACACCTACCAGCCCAAGCCGCCCCCTTATCAGGTGCCGGGCAGCATTGGTCATGTACTGCGGGAGCAGCTGGCTACCCAGCAAAGGGCTACTTTGTTCAACGAGGGGCAGCATCATCTTTTGTATGAGGAGGTGGCTTACTCCAAGCGCCTCGAAGTGTTGCCGTACGACCCTGAGTTATATATCGAGCAAAAAAATGGGGAAACTCCGGAAAGCGTCCACTTTCTCCATGATCACATCACCCATACCCAGGCGTTTGTTACTCACAATGACCGGATGATCCTGATTTCCGTGCGGGGTACTGAGGGGGTGCGGGATTGGCTGAGAGATCTCGATGCGAGACAGATCGTTGTTGGTGAGTTTGAAGGCGAGGTTCATCGCGGGTTTTATGGTGCATTCGTAGCAGTAAAAGAATTTATAGAACCATACCTGACGGACTTTTTTACAGATACCCACACCATTATCGTCTGCGGCCATAGCCTCGGCGGCGCTATTGCACTGCTATTAGCTGAATATCTGCGCCGTAAGTGGTCGGAAAATCTCCAGCTCTACACATTCGGTGCTCCCCGTGCCGGCAACACCACCTTTGTCGAAAGCGCAAAGGATCTGGTTCACCACCGGCTGGTAAACCATAACGACCCGGTTCCTGGAGTACCTTTTGCCTGGTTGGATGCAGAGTGGAGGCTGGCCGTTCCCGGTGCGGCGATGTTGCTCGGCTCCCTGGGCGCGCCTCATGTACGGATTGCGATATTGTTGGCCGGCTTGGTCAACCTGAAGGGGGATGGCTACCAGCATCACGGCGAACAATATCATTTCATGCCACGCAAGCCCGGTGCCGGCGTTGCTGCGTCGGTACTCTGGCAGCCTGGCTGTGAAGCCATTGAACAGAATGCCAGCGCAGCCTGCGCGGCAGAGTTGGCTATTGAGTACGATATGCCCACGCGCAGCAACTTTGTTTACCAGTTGTTTCAAGTGCCGGATCACTCCATAAGCAAATCCTATACCCGCGCAGCGCTGGCCAATCTGCTGCGCTGGCATGCCAGCCTGGAGCGTGGGGGCGCATTGTTTACCGCAGAGGAGCAGGCCGAATTGCAGCCCCAGCTGCAACGGCTCAAGCAGCACCTTGCCGCATGAGAGGCTGGCACTTTCCAGGAGTTCGAGCGTGAGGTGCGCAAGCGCTATGACACCCGTTTCTATTACATGAACAAAACCCAGCGTCGCCATGCTTACTTTGACGGGGTGGACAAGGCGCGGGCCGAGCGCGAACAGCAGCGACCCCAGCTGTACAGGGCAGAGCGACGACTGGTTGCCCAAGCCCAGCGGCTGATCACTGCAAAAGACCTGTTTGGTGATCAGGTTGTGCACGAGGAGTTGCCTCGGTTACTGGATGAGTGGTTGCAGCTGGCGGAGATCAGACAAGCGCGGTGGTTGGTTCAGCGGGCCGGCGATCGCGCGACGGATTACGCCTGAGCTTCGGCTCACGCTCCGGTCGGGCAGGCTGTCGTCGTGCTGCTAGGGCATACATCATGATAAGAAAGCTGATTCTCCCGCTCTCACTGGCGTTTCTGGGGGGCTGCACCCTGACCGGCTCACTGGCCAAGGAAGGTGTGCTGTCCCTGACCGAGCGTGAAGGGCGTGAACGCTTTACCCTGGCAGGAGAGCTGCCAGCGCATTTCTCGATTCAGGCCACCGCCTACTTCTCGCCGGACAACCCCGAGCGCTGTCAGGTATACAGCATCGGCCAAGGGCGAGAGGTCACCCGGGAACTCATTACCCAGTACACGACCACCTATCATGATCATCCCGCAGACTTCAGCATGAATATTCCGCTGACCTACCACATCGGGTTGTGTAACGGGACGCTGCAGCAGGTGGCCTTGTTGATCAGAGGGCGTTATGGAGAGCGGAGTTGGCAGCATCATGCTAGCCATGGCGGTCTTGCAATTGTTGATAGCCGTCCGGAACAGGCGCCACCGTTCAACAGCGACGGTACCGTGACGGTCCGTGGCTACTGCACCTGGCTGTTTCAACTGAGCAAGGCCAGAGCCTGGTCAGGGCAGATAAGCAAGCTCCTCAGTTGCTCCGAGCCGGACGAGCACTGGCAGCTTGATCCGGACTTTGCCAAGCGTCGCTCGATTGGCGCAGTGCTGGGGCGGGATGAATTGGCGGGCAAGACGGTACGGCTGGATCTGCGGGTGAATCCGGAGGAGCGACCTGCCATGCGCGAGACGTGGATTGAATTTCCGCAGGGATGGAAGCCTTGTGCTGAGGAGGAAACACCCGAGGGCACATGGGTATGGTGCAGAAACCCGCCGACATTCAGAACTTTTTCAATGGGTGGAAAAGAATGCACCGTCTATCCCAATTGCAAGGAGTAACCAGGGATGACTGATACGACCTCCGGGAAGGGTGTTGAGCCATCAGTGCTCCGCAAAGGGAATCTGCTGATCCTGTCGGTGTCCATGACCTTCCTCGGTGGCTGCACCCTGACCAGCTCACTGGCCAAGGAAGGTGTGCTGTCCCTGACCGAGCGGGAAGGGCGTGAACGCTTTACTCTCGCTGGCGAGCTGCCTGCGCATTTCTCGATTCAGGCCACCGCCTACTTCTCGCCGGACAACCCCGAGCGCTGTCAGGTATACAGCATCGGCCAGGGGCGAGAGGTCACCCGGGAACTCATTACCCAGTACACGACCCCGTACCACGACCGCCCCGCCGACTTCAGCCTGGCTATTCCGCTGACCTACCACATCGGGTTGTGTAACGGGACGCTGCGGCGGGTGGCTTTACAGTTTATTGGCCGCTATGGCCAGCAACACTGGCAGGATGATGCTGCCCATGGCGGTCTTGCAATTGTTGATAGCCGTCCGGAACAGGCGCCACCGTTCGACAGCGACGGTACTCTGACGGTCCGTGGTTATTGCACCTGGTTGTTTCAACTGAGCAAGGCCAGAGCCTGGTCAGGGCAGATAAGCAAGCTCCTCAGTTGCTCCGAGCCGGACGAGCACTGGCAACTCGATCCGGACTTTGCCAAGCGTCGCTCGATTGGCGCAGTGCTGGGGCGCGATGAATTGGCGGGCAAGACGGTACGGCTG
>NZ_JAYJLH010000028.1:0-4191 GCF_051948695.1 Halopseudomonas sp. Lyrl_26 | reverse complement strand
ACTTTCCAGAGATGGATTGGTGCCTTCGGGAACTCTGACACAGGTGCTGCATGGCTGTCGTCAGCTCGTGTCGTGAGATGTTGGGTTAAGTCCCGTAACGAGCGCAACCCTTGTCCCTAGTTACCAGCACTTCGGGTGGGCACTCTAGGGAGACTGCCGGTGACAAACCGGAGGAAGGTGGGGATGACGTCAAGTCATCATGGCCCTTACGGCCAGGGCTACACACGTGCTACAATGGGGGATACAAAGGGTTGCCAAGCCGCGAGGTGGAGCTAATCCCATAAAGTCTCTCGTAGTCCGGATTGGAGTCTGCAACTCGACTCCATGAAGTCGGAATCGCTAGTAATCGTGGATCAGAATGCCACGGTGAATACGTTCCCGGGCCTTGTACACACCGCCCGTCACACCATGGGAGTGGGTTGCACCAGAAGTAGCTAGTCTAACCTTCGGGAGGACGGTTACCACGGTGTGATTCATGACTGGGGTGAAGTCGTAACAAGGTAGCCGTAGGGGAACCTGCGGCTGGATCACCTCCTTAATCGATAGATCACCACGCTTCAAGCACCCACACGAATTACTTGATTCCGCGATAGATGGCGAAAAGGTCTGTAGCCTGGCCACTAGTGTTACAGGTTGCCCGAGACGATTGGGTCTGTAGCTCAGTTGGTTAGAGCGCACCCCTGATAAGGGTGAGGTCGGCAGTTCGAATCTGCCCAGACCCACCAAATTTTCCTTATGCCGCGTTATTCAAGCGCTCATGTGCCAAAGCACACTACGCACTTGAATGCCTTGCCTAAGAAAAATTGCCAGTTGTCATGGGTAGCTTACCTGTAGAGTTTTAACGCAGGATTTTTTGTTGATGGCAAGGCGCGCGCCGGAACGAATGAAGGAGCATACTGCTGTATGTGACTGAATGAGTGACAAGCGCAACGCAGCAAGCAGCAAAAAAGACCAGTTAAAAGGGGCCATAGCTCAGCTGGGAGAGCGCCTGCCTTGCACGCAGGAGGTCAGCGGTTCGATCCCGCTTGGCTCCACCAGTTTCCGTTTCGCCACAGAGTTCATACATGAGTCATTCGATTGAATGCCTGATGTCTGATCTCTGATCAGTTCGCTCTTTAAAAATGTGGAAAAGTGATAGAAGTAAGACTGGCATGAGCCGTGTTTCACTGCACGGTCCATGCCCAAGGTAACTTGTAATCTCAAGTGCAAGTTCCGGATTGTCGTTTACATCATGCAGACCAGGGCTCTGGCAATCCATTGGATTGTTTGGGGTTATATGGTCAAGTGAATAAGCGCATACGGTGGATGCCTTGGCAGTCAGAGGCGATGAAAGACGTGGTAGCCTGCGATAAGCGTTGGGGAGGTGGCAAACGACCTTTGATCCAGCGATCTCTGAATGGGGAAACCCACCTGGCACAAGCCAGGTATCACACACTCAATACATAGGTGTGTGAGGCGAACCGGGGGAACTGAAACATCTAAGTACCCCGAGGAAAAGAAATCAACCGAGATTCCCCAAGTAGTGGCGAGCGAACGGGGAGCAGCCCTTAAGCGGTTTTGAGTTTAGTGGAACACTCTGGAAAGTGTGGCCATAGTGGGTGATAGCCCCGTACACGAAAGACTCATAGCCGTGAAATCGAGTAGGTCGGCGCACGTGAAACGTTGACTGAACATGGGGGGACCATCCTCCAAGGCTAAATACTCCTGACTGACCGATAGTGAACCAGTACCGTGAGGGAAAGGCGAAAAGAACCCCTGTGAGGGGAGTGAAATAGAACCTGAAACCGTATGCGTACAAGCAGTGGGAGCCGACTTGTTCGGTGACTGCGTACCTTTTGTATAATGGGTCAGCGACTTATATTCAGTGGCGAGCTTAACCGTCTAGGGGAGGCGTAGGGAAACCGAGTCTTAATAGGGCGTTTAGTCGCTGGGTATAGACCCGAAACCGGGCGATCTATCCATGAGCAGGTTGAAGGTGCCGTAACAGGCACTGGAGGACCGAACCCACTCCCGTTGAAAAGGTAGGGGATGACTTGTGGATAGGAGTGAAAGGCTAATCAAGCTCGGAGATAGCTGGTTCTCCTCGAAAGCTATTTAGGTAGCGCCTCGTGTATCACCACCGGGGGTAGAGCACTGTTTGGGCTAGGGGGTCATCCCGACTTACCAACCCCATGCAAACTCCGAATACCGGTGAGTGCGAGCACGGGAGACACACGGCGGGTGCTAACGTCCGTCGTGAAAAGGGAAACAACCCAGACCGTCAGCTAAGGTCCCAAAGTCATGGTTAAGTGGGAAACGATGTGGGAAGGCTTAGACAGCTAGGAGGTTGGCTTAGAAGCAGCCATCCTTTAAAGAAAGCGTAATAGCTCACTAGTCGAGTCGGCCTGCGCGGAAGATGTAACGGGGCTAAACCATGCACCGAAGCTACGGGTGCATCCTTATGGATGTGCGGTAGAGGAGCGTTCTGTAAGCCTGTGAAGGTCAATTGAGAAGTTGGCTGGAGGTATCAGAAGTGCGAATGCTGACATGAGTAACGACAAAGGGAGTGAAAAACTCCCTCGCCGGAAGACCAAGGGTTCCTGCGCAACGTTAATCGACGCAGGGTGAGTCGACCCCTAAGGCGAGGCCGAAAGGCGTAGTCGATGGGAAACGGGTTAATATTCCCGTACTTCTGGTTACTGCGATGGGGGGACGGAGAAGGCTAGGCCAGCACGGCGTTGGTTGTCCGTGTTCAAGGTGGTAGGCCGAGATCTCAGGCAAATCCGGGATCTCAAGGCCGAGAACTGATAACGACCCTTCTTTTGAAGGGGAAGTGGTTGATGCCATGCTTCCAGGAAAAGCCTCTAAGCTTCAGGTAACCAGAAATCGTACCCCAAACCGACACAGGTGGTCAGGTAGAGAATACCAAGGCGCTTGAGAGAACTCGGGTGAAGGAACTAGGCAAAATGGCACCGTAACTTCGGGAGAAGGTGCGCCGGCCAGGGTGAAGGACTTGCTCCGTAAGCCCCGGCTGGTCGAAGATACCAGGCCGCTGCAACTGTTTATTAAAAACATAGCACTCTGCAAACACGAAAGTGGACGTATAGGGTGTGACGCCTGCCCGGTGCCGGAAGGTTAATTGATGGGGTTAGCGCAAGCGAAGCTCTTGATCGAAGCCCCGGTAAACGGCGGCCGTAACTATAACGGTCCTAAGGTAGCGAAATTCCTTGTCGGGTAAGTTCCGACCTGCACGAATGGCGTAATGATGGCGGCGCTGTCTCCACCCGAGACTCAGTGAAATTGAAATCGCTGTGAAGATGCAGTGTATCCGCGGCTAGACGGAAAGACCCCGTGAACCTTTACTATAGCTTTGCACTGGACTTTGAATTTGCTTGTGTAGGATAGGTGGGAGGCTTTGAAGCGTGGACGCCAGTTCGCGTGGAGCCAACCTTGAAATACCACCCTGGCACGTTTGAGGTTCTAACTCTGGTCCGTTATCCGGATCGAGGACAGTGTATGGTGGGTAGTTTGACTGGGGCGGTCTCCTCCTAAAGAGTAACGGAGGAGTACGAAGGTGCGCTCAGCACGGTCGGAAATCGTGCGTAGAGTATAAAGGCAAAAGCGCGCTTGACTGCGAGACCAACACGTCGAGCAGGTACGAAAGTAGGTCTTAGTGATCCGGTGGTTCTGTATGGAAGGGCCATCGCTCAACGGATAAAAGGTACTCCGGGGATAACAGGCTGATACCGCCCAAGAGTTCATATCGACGGCGGTGTTTGGCACCTCGATGTCGGCTCATCACATCCTGGGGCTGAAGCCGGTCCCAAGGGTATGGCTGTTCGCCATTTAAAGTGGTACGCGAGCTGGGTTTAGAACGTCGTGAGACAGTTCGGTCCCTATCTGCCGTGGACGTTTGAGATTTGAGAGGGGCTGCTCCTAGTACGAGAGGACCGGGGTGGACGAACCTCTGGTGTTCCGGTTGTGTCGCCAGACGCATTGCCGGGTAGCTACGTTCGGAAACGATAACCGCTGAAAGCATCTAAGCGGGAAGCGTGCCTCAAGATGAGATCTCACCGGGGACTTGATCCCCCTGAAGGGCCGTCGAAGACTACGACGTTGATAGGCTGGGTGTGTAAGCGTTGTGAGGCGTTGAGCTAACCAGTACTAATTGCCCGTGTGGCTTGACCATATAACACCCAAGCAATCCGGGTC
>NZ_JAYJLH010000027.1:0-5097 GCF_051948695.1 Halopseudomonas sp. Lyrl_26 | reverse complement strand
TGCGGCCGGGCGATGGCGCGCTCATCGAGCTGGTGCTCGACGTTCCCAGGGCGGCGTTCCCGAGCTGATGGAGTGCCGGGTTCCATCCCGGCAATTTGGGGTTACAGCAACGCTGCCGCGTCCTGATCCAGAATCACCGTTACATTCGGATGCTGGCGCAGGGCGGAGGCGGGGACCTGTTCGGTGATCGGGCCGTTGATCATCTGCGCTACGCACTCGGCCTTGCCCCGGCCGCTGGCAATCAGCAGGATGGAGCGGGCCTGCAGGATGTTCTTGATGCCCATGGTGATTGCGGTGGTCGGCACTTCTTCCAGCGAATTGAAAAAGCGCTGGTTATCTTGCCGGGTCTTGTCGCTCAGCCGGGTCAGAAAGGTTTCCCGGGTGAAGGGCGTACCCGGCTCGCAGAAGCCGATATGCCCGTTGCTGCCGATACCCAGCAGCTGCAGATCCACGGTGGTGCTGTTCAGCAGGGTGTTATAGCTGTCGCACTGGCTCTGCGGATCGCCACCCTCGGTGCAAGGGATATGCATGTTTTCCGCCTGCAGATCCACATGCTGGAACAGGTTGTCGTGCATGAAGCGGTAGTAGCTCTGCGGATGGCAGCGGGGCAGTTCGCAGTACTCATCCAGATTGAACGTCTGCACATCCTTCAGCGTGATGTCGCCGGCACGATAGCGTTCCACCAGATACTGGTAGGTCCCAAGGGGGGTGCCGCCGGTGGCCAGTCCCAGCGTGCAGTCTGGCTTGCTGCGTATCAGGTCGGTGATGAGCTGGCCGGCTTTGGCGCTCAATTCGTTGTAATCACGGACGGTGATGACTTTCATGGCCTGCTGATTTCCTTTGCTCCAGCGGTTAGGCGCGAAATTCTACTGGTGAGGCCGGCACAGGGAAAGCGGAAATGAAAAACCCGCTCCGTTGCTGGCGCGGGTTTTTCTGCACAGCTATCGGATCAGCTGAATTTCTGAATGTTCTGCATCAGCTCTTTCAGCGCTTCGATGTTGTCCTTGGGATGCACGGCGTTCTCGAAGCTGCACAGCTGCTCGAAGTTGGCCTGCACATCTTCGGGAGTGAAACCTTCATCCGGGTTGAAGCCGATGCCCAGCGAGCGCTCCCAGCGCACCTTGCCCATCCAGCCGCCACCCACTTCGAACAGGCTGCCGGTCTCCTGGCACTGCTCGGAGCACAGGTACACCACCAGCGGGCTGACCAGTTCGGGCTTGAGCTTCTCGAAGGCGCCGGGCGGGAACAGGCCTTCGGTCATGCGGGTACCACCGGTGGGGGCAATGGCGTTGACGAAGATGTTGTTCTTGCGGCCTTCGATCGCCAGGGTGCGGGTCAGACCGTAGAGGCCGAGCTTGGCCATGCCGTAGTTGGCCTGACCGAAGTTGCCGTAGATGCCGGAGGTGGAGGAGGTGAAGATGATGCGCCCGAAGTTCTGCTCCTTCATCTGGTTCCACGCAGCATGAGTGACCTTGTAGGCCCCTTCCACATGAACCTTGTAGACCAGATCCCAGTCGGTGTCGGTCATCTTGGCAAAACTCTTGTCGCGCAGGATGCCGGCGTTGTTCACGACGACATCCACCCGGCCGAAGTTATCCATGGCGCACTGTACGATCTTGTCGCCGTCAACCACGCTGTCAGGGTTGGCAATGGCAGTGCCGCCGGCGGCCTTGATTTCTTCCACGACCTTCAGCGCAGCCTCGCTGTTGGCACCTTCCCCCTGGGTGCTGCCGCCGAGATCGTTGACCACGACCTTGGCACCGTGTTTGGCGAACAGCAGGGCATGCGCCCGGCCAATGCCGCCGCCGGCGCCGGTTACGATAACGACCTTGTCTTCAAAACGGATGTCGCTCATGGGAGTCTCCTGGAATAGGGGTACGCTGAAAAATGGCCGACAGTGTCGAGCAGCCCACCGCGCCTTGGCAAGGGCGCGGTGGCTGGTGAATGGTGATACATAAACCAGTGTTGTTGCTTGGATGGCCAGTTACAGCAATTCGATTGCCACGGCGGTCGCTTCGCCCCCGCCAATGCACAGCGACGCCACCCCGCGCTTGCCACCGGTCTTCTGCAGGGCGTTGATCAGGGTGACGATCAGTCGCGAACCGGTCGAGCCCACCGGGTGCCCCTGGGCGCAGGCGCCGCCGAAGATGTTCACCCGGGAGTGATCCAGACCGTGTTCCTGCATGGCCAGCATGGTCACCATGGCGAAGGCCTCGTTGATCTCGAAAAGATCCACATCCTCCTTGCTCCAGCCCACCTTGCGGAACAGGTTGGTCATGGCGCCGACCGGCGCTATGGTGAACTCGCTCGGGTCCTGGCTCTGGGTGGCATGGCCGACGATGCGGGCCAACGGCTTGAGTCCGCGCCGGGTGGCTTCGGATTCGGTCATCAGCACCAGCGCGCTGGCCCCATCGGAAATGGAACTGGCATTGGCTGCGGTGATGGTGCCGTTCTTGGCGAAGGCCGGGCGCAGGCTGGGAATCTTTTCGACGTTGGCGTTGTGCGGCTGTTCATCGTCCTTGACCACTACCTCACCCTTGCGGGTGCTGACGGTGACCGGAATGATCTCACTGTCCAGCGAGCCGTCCTCGATGGCCTTCTTGGCCCGGGTCAGGGACTCTATGGCATAGGCGTCCATCTGTTCCCGGGTCAGGCCGTATCTGTCCGCGGTTTCCTGGGCGAAGGAGCCCATCAGGCGACCGGTGCGTGCATCCTCCAGTCCGTCGAGGAACATGTGGTCCTTGATTTCCCCATGCCCCATGCGCAGGCCGCCACGGGCCTTCTCCATGATGTAGGGGGCGTTGGACATGCTTTCCATGCCGCCGGCAATCATCACCTGATTGGAGCCGGCCTTGAGTGCGTCATGGGCCAGCATCACCGCCTTCATGCCCGAACCACACAGCTTGTTGATGGTGGTGCAGCCGGTGGAAACGGGCAGGTCGGCGTTGAGCGCGGCCTGGCGAGCCGGGCCCTGCTTCAGACCTGCGGGCAGCACGCAGCCCATGATCACTTCCTGCACATCGGCGCCGTCGATACCGGCCCGGGCCACGGCCTCGCGGATTACCAGTGCGCCCAGGTCCACCGCCGTCAGGCTCGACAGGCTGCCCTGGAAGCCGCCCATGGGGGTGCGCACGCCGCTAACGATTACGATGTTCTCGGTCATACCAACTCCTGAAATGTGACTGATCGTTTATCTGTGGTCATCAATCGACTTTATACGCCGATTTACCCCTTATTGTCGACGGCAAAGCTTTGTATGATCGGGTCACAAAACTGCGATGGTAGTGCGGTTGCAGGCTGGCTATAGTGCTCGCAGGAGCCAGCAGCTGCTGTGACCGGCTCAAGAACAAGCCCAATAAAAGAAAGGTCGTACCCATGTTGAAGACACGGATTTTGCCGCCCACCGAGCAGGCGCATTCAACGCCGCTGCTGATCAAGAATTTGCTGCTTTCCGGGGTTCGCTACGAAGCCTCGCAGGAAATCGTCTACCGGGACATCAGCCGTTACGACTATGCCACCTTCATCGAGCGCATCCATCGTTTGGCCGGCGCGCTGACTGCAGCCGGGGTCAAGGCCGGCGACACCGTGGCCGTGCTGGACTGGGACAGTCACCGCTATCTGGAGTGCATGTTTGCGGTGCCCATGATCGGTGCTGTACTGCATACAGTGAACGTGCGCCTGTCGCCGGAACAGATCATCTACACCATGAACCACGCCGATGACATCCTGGTGCTGGTCAACAGCGAGTTCCTGCCGCTGTATCAGGCAGTCGAGCCGCAACTGACCACGGTGACCAGCACCATTCTGCTCGCCGACGATGGCACCCGTACCGCTGAACTGCGTGGTTTTGTCGGCGAGTACGAAGAGCTGCTGGCCGCAGCGGACAGCCACTACGACTTCCCCGACTTCGATGAGAACTCGGTGGCCACCACCTTCTATACCACCGGCACCACCGGCAATCCGAAGGGCGTGTATTTCACCCACCGGCAGCTGGTACTGCATACCCTGACCCAGGCCGGCATGCTCAACGGCGTCGGCACCGAGCGCATGATGTGCAACCAGGACGTCTACATGCCGATCACGCCGATGTTCCATGTGCACGCCTGGGGCATGCCCTACACCGCGACCATGCTCGGGGTGAAGCAGGTCTACCCGGGCCGCTATGATCCGGAGCTGCTGGTCAAGCTTATCCGGGATGAGAAAGTCACCTTCTCCCATTGTGTTCCCACCATCCTGCAGATGGTGCTCAATGCCAGAGAGGCCGAGGGTTTCGATTTCGGCGGCATGAAAGTGATCATCGGCGGCAGTGCGCTGCCACGCGGGCTGTATGAAACCGCAGGCAAGCGGGGCATGCACCTGTCGGCGGCCTATGGCATGTCGGAAACCTGTCCGCTGATTTCCGCCGGCTATATCAACCGGGAGATCGCGGCGGCGGGTGAGCAGGAGCGGATTACCTACAAGATCAAGGCCGGGGTACCCGTGCCTCTGGTCGAGGCCAGGCTGATGGGCGAGGAGGGCAACTTCCTGCCCCATGATGGCCATACCCAGGGCGAGCTGGTGCTGCGCGCCCCCTGGCTGACCCAGGGCTACTTCAAGGAGCCGGAAAAGAGTGCCGAGCTGTGGCAGTACGGCTGGATGCACACCGGCGACGTGGCGGCCATCGACCATACCGGCAGCATCGAGATCCGTGACCGCATCAAGGACGTGATCAAGACCGGCGGCGAGTGGCTGTCGTCCCTGGAGCTGGAAAGCCTGATCAGCCTGCACCCCTCGGTCCGTGACGTGGCGGTGGTGGGTGTGCCGGACCCGCGCTGGGACGAGCGGCCCTTCGCCCTGGTGGTGGTCGCCCCCGGCGAGCCGATGGACGCCACGCTGCTGGCGACTCACCTGCAACCCTTCGTCGATGAAGGGCGGATCAACAAGTGGGCGGTGCCGACCCAGATCGCCGTGGTCGACGAGATTCCCAAGACCAGCGTCGGCAAGCTGGACAAGAAGCGCATCCGCGTGGACGCGGTCGCCTGGCTGGAACAGCAGGCCGACTGCATCTCCTCGCGCTGATCCAGGTCCGGGGCTCTCCAGCTCCGATAGCGCTCTTAC
>NZ_JAYJLH010000026.1:0-6727 GCF_051948695.1 Halopseudomonas sp. Lyrl_26 | reverse complement strand
CGGTGCGAACCCGCACGCCCCCTATTTGCCCCGGACCGAGCCTCCCACAAAAGACCAGACACCCGGCCACGCCGCCCCTGTAGGAGCACCGCCCCCGGTGCGAAGGGCTTCGCCCCTATCCGCAAGCCCCCACCCGCCCCCTGTCTTTCCTTCCCCCGCCACGACGTCTAACCTAGCCATCAGCACATTGCGGATTGCTTTCCATGTTTCGCCTCTATTTCACCGTCCTGACCCTGTTCACCTGCCTGTGCCTTGCTCCCCTGAGCCAGGCACAGGAGGCCGACAAGGCCGAACTCAGCCCCATCGAGAAGCTGCAGGCCGATATTGCCGCGTTGCCCGACAGCGGCCGATCCGCCGCGGAGCAGGAGCAGTTTCTCGAAGTCTGGCAGCAGACGCTGGCAGCCCTGCAGCAGACCGAGTCCCTGCGCGAGCAGCAGGAAGCACTGCAGACCACCCTGGACCAGGCGCCGGAAGAACTGCGCCGGCTGCGCCAGCAGCTCGAGGCCCTGCGTCCGGCCGACGAGGAGCAGCTGCACCAGCGTTATGCCAGCCGCACCCTGCAGGATCTGGATGTGACCCTGGGCGAGCAGGTCTCGCGCATGTATGACTGGCAGAACGAACTGACCGCCATCAACAGCGAGCTGATCGCCGCCGAAACCCGCCCGGAGAAGACCCAGAGCCGCATTTCCGCCAATCAGACCCGGGCCAATGAACTCAATGAACAGCTGCGCCAGCTGCAGCGCCAGGCCGGCAGCCAGCTGAATCGGGCGCGGGAGCGGGCGATCCAGGCGGAACTGGAGCAACTCGAACTGGCCAATGCCCTGCTGCGCCAGCAGCTGTCGGCCAACAACACGCTGCTGGAGCTGGCCAACGCCCGGCGGCGCCTGCTGCTGGCGGAGCTGAACCGGATCGAGCAGGAGATCAACGCGCTGCAGGACGTCATCGACGACAAGCGCCGCAGCCTGTCCGAGCAGGTGATCAGCGATACCGCCGCCGAATCCATCGAGATCAGCAATCACCAGCTGCTGCACAAGCAGAGTCTGACCAACCAGCGGCTCAGCGAGGAGCTGCTCGCCACCTCCAACCGCATCAGCGCCCTGTCCCGGCGCAATATCCAGACGACCCAGCAGCTGGATTATCTGACCCAGCAGGAAAGCGCCCTGGATCAGCAGATCAGCGTGCTTGAAGGCAGCCTGCTGCTGTCACGCATCCTGCACCAGGAGAAGCAGGCACTGCCGCTGGTACGCATCGACAGTTCGCTGACCGACTCCATCGCCGACATGCGCCTGCGCCAGTTCGAGCTCAACCAGCAGCGCGAGGAACTGCGCAACCAGGAGGCCTATCTCAACCGGCTGCTGAGCCAGCTGCCGGAGGAACAGCGCGAGCCCCTGCGCGAGGATCTGCAGCAGCTGATCCGCAGTCGGGTGGTGCTGGTCGAACAGCTCAGCACCCATATCAACACCCTGCTCGGCGAGGCCGTGGCGCTGCAGATCAATCAGGACCAGTTGCTGCAGCTGAGCACCAAACTGCGTCAGACCATTGATGACCAGCTGTTCTGGGTGGCCAGCAACCCGCCGATCAACCGCAACTGGCTGCTCAACCTGCCGGCCCAGGCCCTGTCCCAGCTGCAGGATCTGCAGCCGCTCCGGCAGACCCTGCGCCTGCTGCTGACGCTGAAGGACAATATCGGCTGGCTGGCCCTGATCCTGGCGCTGACCGCCATCCCGGTGCTGCTGCGCAAGCGGCTGGCGGCGCGGCTGCAGCAGCTGCACGATGAGGTCGGTCACTACCTGCGCGACAGCCAGCGCACCACGCCACTGGCCCTGCTGCTGACCGCGATCTGGGTGTTGCCGCTACCCATCTTCCTCGGTGCCACCGGCTTCGGCCTGCGCTATGGCGACACCCCCGCCATGCCGACCCTCGGTCAGGCGCTGCAGCATCTGGCGATGACCTGGCTCGTGCTGCACCTGCTGTACCGGCTGTTCGACCCCCAGGGCATCACCCGCCGGCATTTCCGCTGGTCGGCGGACAAGGTCGCCCGGCTGCGCCGGCTGACCCGTCAGCTGGCGTGGATACTGCTGCCCATGGTGCTGATCATCAGCCTGGGTACCAGCAACCCCGAGCATCTGGACAAGGACGTGATCGGTCGCGCGGTGATGATTGTCACCCTGTGCCTGTTCAGTCTGCTGGTATGGCGCTTCATGCGCCGCAGCGAGCCGTTGAACAACTCGCGGGTATTCCACTACAGCGCCCTGCTGATCCTGGTACTGACGCCGCTGGTGCTGGCCGGCATGACCTTCTGGGGCTTCCACTACACCGCCATCCGCCTGGCCGACCGCATGGTCGACACCCTGTACCTGATCACCGCCTGGATGCTGCTGCAGGGCATAGTGGTGCGCAACCTGCGGGTTGCCGGGCGGCACCTCGCCTACCAGCGCGCCCTGAGCAAGCGCCAGGCGGAGGAACACGCCAACGGCAACGGCTCGCACAGCGAGGCGGTGCTGGAAATCCCCGAACTCAAGCTGGAGCAGATCAACCAGCAGTCCCTGCGCCTGGGGCGCCTGGCGCTGCTGGTGCTGTTCAGCGTGCTGGTCTATCTGGTCTGGTCCGACCTGATCAGTGCGGCCTCCTATCTGGAGTCCATCACCCTGTGGGAGTACAACAGCGGCACCGCCGACAACCCGCTGATGAAGCCATTGAGCGCCGGCGACCTGCTCAGCGCCATCATCATAGTGCTGCTGACCATCGCCCTGGCGCGCAACCTGCCGGGGCTGCTGGAGATCCTGGTGCTGTCACGCATGGACCTGCGCCAGGGCAGCAGCTACGCGATCACCACCCTGCTGTCCTACCTGATCGTCAGTGTCGGCATCGTCGGCTTTCTCGCCAGCCTGGGTGTGAGCTGGAACAAGCTGCAATGGCTGATCGCCGCCCTCGGCGTGGGTCTGGGCTTCGGCTTGCAGGAAATCTTCGCCAACTTCGTTTCCGGCCTGATCATCCTGTTCGAGCGCCCGGTACGCATCGGCGACGTGGTCACCATCGGCAACCTGTCAGGTACGGTGAACCGGATCCGCATCCGCGCCACCACCATCACCGACTTCGACCGCAAGGAGATCATCGTGCCGAACAAGACCTTCGTCACCGAGCACCTGATCAACTGGTCGCTGTCCGATACGGTTACCCGGGTGACGGTCAAGGTGGCGGTGGCCAACGGTTCTGATGTGACCCTGGTGCGCGAGCTGCTGCTGAAGATCGCCCGGGACAATCCCCGGGTACTGGATGACCCCGAACCGCTGGTGTTCTTCCTCGAATTCAACGACCACCGCCTGGAACACGAGCTGCGCATGCATGTGCGCAAGCTGGACGACCGCAACCCGGCGATCGACGAAACCAACCGGGAAATCGACCGCCTGTTCGCCGAGCACAATATCGAGATCGCCGCCCGCCAGGTCGACGTCAACCTGGTCAGCAAAGCCGGGCTGGAGAAGCTGATCGACAGCCGTCAGGAGTGATAAGGCGGCGCTTGCGCGGCATCGGGGTGCCGCGCAAAATAGCGCCTTTCTTCCCACCACCGAGCCCGTACCATGCCAAAAGCCGCCGAACTGAAGAAAGGTCAGATCGTCCAGATCAACAACCAGCCCTATATCGTCTCCCAGATCGATATCAAGAGCCCCTCTTCCCGCAGCGGAACCACCCTGTACAAGGTCCGTTTCAACCACGTGCAGACCGGGCAGAAGCTGGAGCAGAGCCTCACCGGCGATGACGTCCTCACCCCCATCGACTTCCAGAAGCGCGCCATCCAGTTCCTCTATCAGGATGCCGACGGCTACACCTTCATGGATAACGAGGACTTCACCCAGTTCACCCTCAGCCCCGATGCGCTGGAGGATCAGATCCCCTATCTGTACGACGGCATCCAGGGCCTGTATGGTCTGGTAGTCGAGGGCAATCTGATCGGCGTGGAGCTGCCGGCGGTGGTGGAAATGCCGATTGCCGAAACCCCACCGGCGATCAAGGGCTCCTCGGCCAGCGCCCGTACCAAGACCGCACGCTTTGCCAGCGGTCTGGAAATCCAGATTCCCGAATATCTCGAGACCGGTGAGGTAGTACGCATCAACACCGAAACCGGCAAATACATGTCCCGAGCCTGAGGTAGATTGATGTCCAGCGAAGCCCTGATTATCGAGCCCCCCGTCCCAGCCGACGCCTGCGTGATCTGGCTGCACGGCCTGGGTGCCGACCGTTACGATTTCGTGCCCGTGGTCAGGGCGCTGGAGCTGCCCGCCGATCACTGCGTGCGTTTCATCTTTCCCCAGGCGCCGACCCGGCCGGTGACCATCAACAACGGCTTCCCCATGCCCTGCTGGTTCGACATCCTGGCCATCAGCCCGCAGCGGGTGATGAATACCCAGCAACTGGATGAGTCCGTGGCCATGGTGCGGGAACTGGTAGCACAGCAGATGGCCCAGGGCATCGCCGCCGAGCGCATCGTGCTGGCCGGCTTCTCCCAGGGCGGCGCCATCGTCCTGCGTGCGGCAGTCGACAGCGAGCTGCCGCTGGCCGGTGTCATGGCCCTGTCCACCTATGCCCCGACACTGGCCGAGGCGCTGGAACGGCACAAGGGCCCGGCGCTGGAGGTGTTCGTCGCCCACGGCGAACATGACGACATTCTCCACGCCAACCTGGGCCGCGAGGTGCATGACCTCATGGCCGCGGCCGGTCACCGCTGCCAGTGGCACGCCTATGCCATGGGTCACGAGGTATGCCCGCAGGAGATCGGCGACATCCGCCAGTGGCTCAGCGGGCGTCTGGGACTTCGCTAACCGGTTGGGTTGCTTTACACTCGGTGGTTCACATACCACATCGAGAGACCATTGTGCTCAAGGCACTGAAAAAATTATTCAAGCCGGGCAAGACACCGGCTCCTCACCACGAGACGCATATCGAGCCGGTGGCGGCGCCGATTGCGCCGGCAGCGCCCGGCCCGGCCACCTCTGCACCGGCCGCGGCGGGCGACGACCGGCCGGCGAAGAAGGAAGGCCGTCAACGCCAGCGCCGGCAGAAGACCCAGGCACCCAAGGCTCCCGCCAAGCCCTGGTCGATCAATGATTTCGTAGTGGAACCGGCCGAAGGCAAGACCCGCTTCCACGACTTCCCCCTGCCAGACAGCCTGATGCGCGGTATTCAGGATCAGGGCTTCAAGTACTGCACCCCGATCCAGGCCCAGGTACTGGGCAGCACCCTGCTCGGTCACGACGCCATCGGCCGCGCCCAGACCGGTACCGGCAAGACCGCCGCCTTCCTCATTTCGACCATCACCCAGCTGCTGGAAACCCCGCCGCCGGACGAGCGTTACATGGGCGAGCCGCGGGCGCTGATCATTGCCCCGACCCGGGAACTGGTCATGCAGATCGCCAGCGATGCCGAGGGCCTGACCAGACACTGCGGGCTGAACGTCATGGCCTTCGTCGGCGGCATGGATTACGACAAGCAGCTCAAGCAGCTGGAGCGCAAGTACTGCGACATCCTGGTGGCCACTCCGGGACGCCTGCTGGACTTCTGCAACCGTGGCGAAGTGCATCTGGATCTGGTCGAGGTACTGATCCTCGACGAGGCCGACCGCATGCTCGACATGGGCTTCATTCCCCAGGTGCGGCAGATCATCCGCCAGACCCCGCGCAAGGGCGACCGGCAGACCCTGCTGTTCTCCGCCACCTTCAGCGATGACGTGATGAACCTGGCCCAGCAGTGGACAGTGGATCCGGCCATCGTCGAGATCGAACCCGAGCGCCCCGCCTCGGAGAACATCACCCAGAAGGTCTACGCGGTCAGCAGCAGTGACAAGTACAAGCTGCTGTACAACCTGATCACCCAGCTGGAGCTGGACCGGGTCATGGTGTTCGCCAACCGCAAGGACGAGGTGCGCCGCATCCAGGAGCGCCTGATGCGCGATGGCATCGACGCCGCCCAGCTGTCCGGCGACGTGCCGCAGAACAAGCGGGTACGCACCCTGGAGAACTTCCGCGAAGGCAAGCTGCGGGTACTGGTCGCCACCGATGTCGCCGGCCGTGGTATTCACATCGACGGCATCAGCCATGTGATCAACTACACCCTGCCGGATGATCCGGAGGATTACGTGCACCGTATCGGCCGGACCGGCCGCGCCGGCGCCAAGGGCACCTCGATCAGCTTCGCCGGCGAGGACGACGCCTTCCAGCTGCCGCCGATCGAGGAGCTGCTGGGTGGCAAGCTGGAGTGCGTGCCGCCGGAGGAAGAACTGCTCAAGCCGGTACCCAAGCGCCACCGCAGCGCCGAGGAAAAGGCCGCCAACGATGCCATGGAGGCCGAACAGGCCGCCGCCGCAGCCGCCAACCGCAAACGCTCCGGCGACCGCCGGGACGGCCGCCGCGACAACCGCCGCCCGCGCCGCTGACCGCGGCTCGGGCGCAGCGCGGATGGTGTAGCGCAGGTGCGCTACACCCCGGGCTGGCGGCCCGCCCGGGGAAGCCACCCCCGGGAACGTCGTACCCCTGGGAACGTCGAGCACCAGCTCGATGAAATAGCCCCCGGCAACTCCCCGGACGAGCCGGTGCTCGTCCCTCCCAGGCAATGCCCCCACACTCCTGCCCACCCGTTCAGAACCGCCACCCCCCCGGGAACGTCGGGCCTCTGGGAACGTCGAGCCCACGGGCCGCGATCGGACTCGATGACAGAGCCCTCTGGCAACTCC
>NZ_JAYJLH010000025.1:0-8365 GCF_051948695.1 Halopseudomonas sp. Lyrl_26 | reverse complement strand
GACCGCCTTCGACTCCTCACAATTGTTCAGTGAGGAGCACATGAAAGCTTGACCTTTAACAGAGTATCTACACGTATGAGGCCGCTGGGAACGTCGAGCACCAGCTCGATGAGCGGATTCGACCAGACCACGAAGCGCCAGCCTGCACTCGCGCCCTGCCCCACAGGCAAAAAAAATCCCCCGGCTGCGAACAGGCGGGGGATTGTCTGGAGCCTGGGCTCGATCAGCTGCGGATTTTCTCCGGGCGGACCAGGAAGCGTGCCAGTGCCGGCAGCAGCCACAGGGCGCCGAACATGTTCCACAGGAACATGAAGGTCAGCAGGATACCCATGTCAGCCTGGAACTTGATGTCGGAAAAGATCCAGGTTGCAACGCCAATGGCCAGGGTAAAGCCGGTAAAGGTTACCGCCTTGCCGGTGGTCTTCAGCGTTTCGTAGTAGGCGTCCTGCAGCGGCAGGCCCTGACGCAGGTAGGTTTCCAGACGGCTGTAGATATAGATACCGTAGTCAACACCGATACCCACACCCAGCGCGATCACCGGCAGGGTCGCCACCTTCACGCCAATGCCCAGGAAGGCCATCAGTGCGTTGGCCAGAACCGAGGTCAGCGCCAGCGGGATGATGATACAGAGTACCGCCGGGATCGAACGGAAGGTCGCCAGACACATCAGGATCACCACCACGTACACGGTGATCAGCATCTTGATCTGGGACTTCTCGATGACCACGTTGGTGGCAGCCTCGATACCCGCGTTACCGGCAGCCAGTTTGAACTGCAGGTTCTCGTTGTTGTACTCCTCGGCAAAGGCTTCGACCTCAGCGGTCACGCGCTTGAGGGTTTCAGCCTTGTGGTCGTTGAGGAACACCATCACCGGTGCCAGGGAGCAGGCCGCGTTGAACATGCCTTCCGGAGCACGGCTGATGGCGGTGTTCAGGTTGTCCTGGTTACGCGACAGGGCCTGCCACTTCAGGCTGCCCTCGTTGTTACCCATGATCACCTGCTTGGCCACCGTCACCAGGGATACCGCGGACTGCACACCCGACAGGTTGGCCATGCGCCATTCCAGCTGGTCGATGGCTTCCATGGTCTCGTACGCCGAGCACATTTCCGGCGGGGTGCTGACCATCACCACCAGTACGTCCGAGCTGGTGGAGTAGTTGCGGATGATGAAGTCGTTATCCATGTTGTAGCGGGAGTCGGCATGCAGCTCAGGTGCACCCGGATCCAGGTCACCGATCTCCACCTTCTGGCCATGGTAGATACCGAAGGCAAAGGCTACCACAGCGATGACCACGGAGATCGGCGCAACGGCAGGATGTGCGAAGCCCGACAGACCGCGCCACAGACGCTGGGGACGCGAGTTGAGGTCGCGATTGCGCTCGACAGCGCTCTTGCTGATACCGATATAGGACATCAGGACCGGCAGCAGCACCAGGTTGGTGAGGATGATGACGCCCACACCTACGGAGGCGGCGATACCCAGCTCGCGGATAACCTCGATCTCGATCAGCAGCAGCGTGGCGAAACCGACACCGTCGGAGACCAGCGCCACCATGCCGGGAATGTACAGCGAGCGGAACGCACGGCGGGCAGCGGTATAGGCGCCGTCAGCAGTGATCGACTCAATGGACATGGCGTTGATGATCTGCACGCCGTGGGAGATACCGATGGCAAAGACCAGGAAGGGCACCAGGATCGAATAGGGATCCAGACCATAACCCAGGGTATGCAACAGGCCCATCTGCCAGACAACGGCGATGACCGAGCACGCCAGGGTGATCAGCGAACTCTTCAAACAGCGGGTGAAGATAAGCAGCAGTACGAAGGTGATCAGCAGCGCGATACCGAAGTACATCACCACCTTGACGATACCTTCGATCAGGTCACCCACTTTCTTGGCGAAGCCGATGATGTGGATGCTGATGTTCGGGTTCTCACCCTGGAATTCGCTGCGGATCTTCTCTTCCAGCAGGCGGGAGAACTCGCCGTAATCCAGCTGGATCAGCTCGCCCTGATTCTCCGGATTGGGATAGGACTCCTGCAGCGGCACCTCGATGATGGTGGACTTGAAGTTGTTCGCCACCAGACGGCCGATTTCACCGGACTTGAGGATGTTGACCCGCAGGTCCTCCAGATCTTCCTCGGTCAGATAGGCCGGCTTGTCCGCGACCGGGCCGCCATCGAAACCGTACTCGGTTACCTCGGTCCAGCGGACGTTCGGTGTCCACAGCGAGCGCAGGTTGGCGCGATCCACGCCGGGCAGGAAGAACACCTCGTCGTTGACCCGCTTCAGGGTTTCCATGTACTCGGTCGAGAAGATGTCGCCATCCTTGATGGCGACGGCGATCCGGATGGAGTTACCCAGGTTCGCCATGTCATCCCGGTGCTCGATCATGTTGGCGATCCAGGGATGCTGCAGCGGGATCATCTTGTCGAAACTGGTGACCGGTCGTACCTGGGAGGCCTGAAAGGCCATGAACAGGGTAATGGCTGCAAACAGCAGCAATACCACCAGCCGGTTGTTGAATATCAGCCGCTCGATGAACGGAGCGGTTTCCTGATGATGTGCGGACATCAAAATCTCCTGGCTTGTAATTCTTATTGAAGCAAGACGTTGGTCAGTTGCTTATCGTTATTCTTCTGTCGCCGGTGCCGGCACCACAACGGCATCGGGGCTGGCTGCAGCACCATCGGGGCCGGCGGTCACGGTGCCACGCTGACCTACCAGCAGCACGCCGTTACCGGCCAGGGCTGTGGCGCTGGCCAGAGCAACCCGGTCGCTGCGGATACGCACATCGAAGCTGCGCCCGGCATCTTCACTGATGGCCACAACGCCACCGACACCGACGATGACCAGGCGGCCGTCAAGGGTCAGACCGCCACCGGCCAGAGTGGACTCGAGCGGTCCGTTGCTGGGGGTCATCAGGGGGACTTTCTGCCAGGTATCGCCGAAGTCATCGGAACGGAACACGTTGCCACGCAGACCCCAGGCAATCACGCCACCGGCTTCACCGGTACCGGATACACCGAACCAGGAACCGTCATAGGGTGTGTCCTCAAGGGTCTCCCAGGTATCGCCATAGTCGGCGGAGCGGTACATGGTGCCCATCTCGCCGACCATGAACAGACCGCTGTCCTTCACCTCGGTCAGGGCATTGAAGTGGAAGCCTTCCTCGTTATCCACGTCGAAGGACACGTCTTCCCAGGTCTCGCCGCCATCATCGGTGCGCAGCAGCAGACCGTAGGCACCGATGGCAAAGCCGGTATCGGCGTCACGGAAGCGCACGTCCATCAGCGGCTTTTCCAGGTAGCCGAAGCCTTCTTCGTCCATCGCGTCGAGCTCGGGGTCACGGTACTGAACGGTCCAGGACTCCCCTCCGTCCGCCGTATGCAGTACCAGCGAGTCGTGGCCGACTGCCCAGCCGCGCTTGTCATCGACGAAATAGACCGAGGTGAGCAACTGGCGTGCCGGCACGGTGGCCTGGAGCCAGGTTGCGCCCTTGTCATCGGAATAGACGATATGCCCACGTGCCCCAACGGCCACGAGACGATCGCCAGCATGCGCCACATCAAGCAGGAGCGTCTTGCTCGCCTTGAGTGACATGATGGCTGGTTTGAGTTCAGTGCTGGATGCTGTTGTCTGCGCCAGGGCGGAAGACGAACCGGCGAACAGTACGCTGGTGAGACCCAGCGCCAATGCGATTCTGCATGACAGAGATTTTCTAGAAACGCGCCATGATAACGGCTCGTGCATAATCCTTCCCCTTGTTCTTATATATGACTCTGCCTGATGGCATGTCTGGCGATACTATCCAGAATCGACAAGACCCGCCAACTGGACTTGGTTATGTTTTGTTAACCAGTCGAACATACCGAAAAACGCCCTGAACCAGCCGGATCAGAGGCGTCGAACGGTATCTGGAGCGTCAGGGCACAGGGAATACGATCAACGGACACGTCCCACCGCGCTGACACAGCGGGACATAGTGATATCACGCCTGCGACCTGCTGGCCACATCGAAGGCGTTTGGCGAAAGACCATCAATGATGAGAATAGTCTGCGATTCAGGCACTGGCAGGCAGGAGAACAGCCGCGCCCTGTGGACGAAATCCAGCTGTTCCCACACTCCGCACCCTTAAGCCAGGGACTTGCTCACCACCTCATAGACATCCGGCGACAGCTTGTCCTGCTCCAGAATCCGTGCCAGCTCCGCCTTCATCATTTCCTGACGCGCCGGGTCGAACTTGCGCCAGCGGGTCAACGGGGTGACCAGACGCGAGGCGATCTGCGGATTCATCAGGTTCAGTTCGATGACCCGGTCGGCCAGGAACCGGTACCCTGCCCCATCCTTGCGGTGGAAGTTGACCAGATTGTTGTTGGCGAAGGCGCCGATCAACGAGCGCACCTTGTTCGGGTTGCGGATGCTGAAGGCCGTGTGCTTCATCAGCTCCTGCACCCGCTCCAGTCCGCCGGGCAGCGGGCTGCTGGCCTGGATGTTGAACCACTGGTCCATCACCAGGGGGTAGTCGGCCCAGCGCTGGGCAAACTCCTGCAGGGCGGCATGCTTCTGATGCTCGTCCGGAGAGTTGACCAGCGCCACCAGCGCGGCCTGGCGATCAGTCATGTTGCTGGCCTCGACGAACTGGCGCACGCAGGCGGACATGGCCGCAGAGGAGCCGGTCAGCATCAGGTAGCCCAACAGAGTATTGCGCAGGCTGCGACGGGCCATGCTGGCGGCATCGGCGCTCCAGGGCTGGGCAGCGCTGCCGAGGGCGTCAAAGCGTTGCCACATGGGCTCGGCCAGCGCATTGGCCAGCTCGCGGCGTACCCACTCACGCACATGGTGGATGGCATCGACGTCCGCAACCTGGGCCAGCTCGATCAGATAGGCCTCCGACGGTAGACGCAGGATCTCCGCCACCATGGCCTGATCCAGCTCGGCGTCGGCCAGCACACTGCGCCATACCTCGAGCAGGCGCTGATCCAGCAGCAGCGGACGCCCGGCCTGGTGGATTTCCACCAGACCCTGCAGCACGTCCACCGCCAGGGACTGGGCAGCCTCCCAGCGATTGAACCCGTCCGGGTCATGCATGGCCAGGAACACGCGGTCCTCGCGGGTGTAGGGGTAGACCAGCTTCACCGGGGCGGAGAAGCCACGCAGCAGCGACGGCAGCGGCTCTTCGGTGATGCCCTCGAAGACAAACTCCTGCTCGGCCTCGGTCACCGCCAGCACTGTCTCGTTGCCCCGTGCGTGCGCCTCGCCCGCCAGCTTCAGCGGCATCTCGCGGCCTTCGGAATCCAGCAGCGCCATGCGAAGCGGAATGACGAAGGGCAGCTTCTCGCTCTGCCCCGGTGTCGGCGGGCAGCTCTGGCGGCAGCGCAGGCGGTAGGTGGAGCTGCTGGCATCGAACTCGCCGTCAACTTCCAGTACCGGGGTGCCAGCCTGGCTGTACCAGCGCTTGAACTGGGTGAAGTCCACCCCGTTGGCATCTTCCAGCGCGGCGATGAAATCATCGCAGGTCACGGCCTGACCGTCGTGGCGCTCGAAGTACAGGTCGGTACCCTTGCGGAAGCCCTCCGCCCCCAGCAGGGTGTGCAGCATGCGCACCACCTCCGCACCCTTCTCGTAGATGGTCAGGGTGTAGAAGTTGGAGATCTCCATGTAGGACTCCGGGCGCACCGGGTGCGCCATGGGGCCGGCGTCCTCGGCAAACTGGTTGGCCCGCAGGAAGGTCACATCCTCGATGCGCTTGACCGTGCGCGAGTTCATGTCCGCGCTGAACTCGGCATCACGGAACACGGTGAAGCCTTCCTTGAGCGACAGCTGGAACCAGTCACGGCAGGTCACCCGGTTGCCTGACCAGTTGTGGAAATACTCATGGGCCACCACCGACTCGACACGCTGGAAGGCCGCGTCGGTCGCAGTATCCGGGTGCGCCAGCACGCAGCTGGAGTTGAAGATGTTGAGGCCCTTGTTCTCCATGGCGCCCATGTTGAAATCGTTCACCGCCACGATCATGAAGATATCCAGATCGTACTCGCGACCGTAGACCTCCTCGTCCCAGCGCATCGAGCGCTTCAGACTATCCATCGCATGACCGCACTGCTCGCGGTTCTCCGGCTCGACATAGATACGCAGGTCGATGGTGCGGCCGCTCAGGGTGGTGTAGCTGTCTTGAATCAGGCACAGGTCTCCCGCCACCAGGGCAAACAGGTAGGACGGTTTGGGGAAGGGATCTTCCCAGGTCGCCCAGTGGCGGCCGCCCTCGTGCTCACCACTGGCAATCAGGTTGCCGTTGGAGAGCAGGATCGGATAACTGCCGCGATCAGCCAGAATGGTCGTGGTGAAGCGACTCATCACATCCGGCCGATCCAGGTAATAGGTGATCTTGCGGAAGCCCTCGGCTTCGCACTGGGTACAGAACATGCCTCCGGACTTGTACAACCCCTCCAGCGCCGTGTTGTTCTGCGGCTCGATACGGGTGGTGATCGCCAGCTCGAACTCCGCTGCCTGCGGGTGCAGGGTCAGACTGTATTCATCTACCTGGTAGTCGGTCGGGGCCAGGGTCTGGTCGCCCAGTGCCACGCTGACCAGCTCCAGCTGCTGACCGTCCAGCACCAGCGGCACCAGGCCCGCGTCGCCATTGCGGCGGACGAACAGGCGGCTGTGTACCAGCGCATGGTCCTCGAACAGCTCGAAGGTCAGATGGGTCTCGTCGATCCAGTAATCCGGCTGCCGATAGTCCTTGAGGTAGATGGTCTGGGGTTGTTCTGTACGCATGATGAAGTCCTCAGGACACACTGAATGCCATAGTGTAGGCGGTGTATTTGCGAATATTGATGACGGCGGTATCCAGCATCAGGTATTGACCCTTGATCCCCAGCAGGGTGCCCTCGAGCACCGGCTCCTTGTCCAGATTCGCCGACTGCGGTTTGGCCGGGTATTCCAGCACCGGATAGCGGATGTGCTGCACCTGGGCATCGGTCAGTGGCTGCAGCGCCTGGATACCGAAGCGGGCCTGCAGCGCCTGCAATCCCGGCTGCGCCCCTTCCAGCAGACGATCACGCTCGGCGATCAGATCCATCGGCTCCGGCTCGCCCTTGAGCAGCAGACGCCAGTTGGTCTTGTCCGCCACCTGCTGACGCAGCAGGTCTTCGACCATACCCGACTGCTGACGGGTCGCCACGCGCATGATCGGCAATGCCTGGCTCGCACCCTGATCGATCCAGCGGGTCGGAATCTGACTGGCACGGGTAATGCCCACCTTGAGGCCGGAGGAGTTGGCCAGGTAGACAATGTGATCGGTCATGCAGAACTGCTCGCCCCAGGCCGGCTCGCGGCAGGTGCCCTGCTCGTAATGGCAGCGCTCGGGACTGACGATGCAGATATCGCACTGCGCCAGCTTCTTCATGCAGGGAAAGCAGAATCCCTGGCTGTAACTCTTTTTGGTAAGCCGGTTGCAGTGCTGGCACCGGATCTCTCCAAGGGCCTCGAGGCGGATGGTGCGCCCGAGCAGGTCATTCAGGGGCAACTGCTCATCGCCCAGGGGTAAAGCGTACCGGACGGGTTCGCCCAGGGTACCGAGCATCTTGCGGATACTGCCCTCGCCGCTGACCAGCGCCATCAGTGCAGAGTGCCCTTCGCCGCCGAAAACAGCGACTCATCCAGGTTGGCCGGCGCCTTGGAGGCGTTCTTGCAGCTCTGCGCGATATAACCGGTGCGCTCTTCCTCGGGCAGGTTGTCCATCTCCCAGGCGATGATGGCCTGCAGACAGAGCTCCTTCTGCTCCTGGGTGAGTTTGCGGCCATCAGCCCACTTCCCCAGCTCCACAGCCGTCTTCAGGCTCTCGTAGACCTCGGGGGAAATATTGCGCAGCATCTGAATGAAGGTATCCATGGAATCTCCGGAAGTGAAATCGGGGAACACCGGGCAACCGCGCGCCACCCGGGAAATACCGCCATTGTACATTTTTTCGCAGGCCGGGACGTGCCCGGGAGTGCCCGGGAGTGCCTGGGAGGAACCTGAGAGGGACGAGCACCAGCTCGTCCAGGGAGCAGCGCACCCGCGCTACGCCATTCGCACCCGGCCGGCATTTATTCGCACCCGGGGCGGGTGCTCCTACCCCGATTCCGCTCCCGTAGGAGCACCGCCCTCGGTGCGAACCGGGCAAGCACGTTGTTCGCACCCGGGGCGGGTGCTCCTACGGCGGGCTGGTTCTGTAGGAGCACCGCCCCCGGTGCGAACCGGGCAAGCACATTTTCGCACCCGGGGCGGGTGCTCCTACCGCGGTTTCATTCCTGTAGGAGCACCGCCCTCGGTGCGAACCGGGCCAGCACATATTCGCACCCGAGGCGGGTGCTCCT
>NZ_JAYJLH010000024.1:0-12043 GCF_051948695.1 Halopseudomonas sp. Lyrl_26 | reverse complement strand
GTGGGTTGGAAGGAAGTGCGATGTTATAGCTGGCTTCGCTCATCGAGCTGGTGCTCGACGTTCCCGGGACGTAGCACTCTGTGTCGAGATGGAACTCGATACTCCTGTTCAGCTGACCCCTGCCAGTAGCAGGGCGCCGGCGAGCAAGGGCCAGCCTGGCAGCAATATCGACCAGGGGCGGGGCAGGGGTTGCAGCGGCGCAGCGCGCTCCACCAGCCAGAAGGCCAGCAGGGTGGCACAGGCGGCCTGCAGTATGCTGGCCAGCACCACTGGCAGTGACAGCGGCAGAGTCAGCCAGGTAATCACCGGCAGAGCGCACAGGGGGAGCACATACAGTCCCCAGCTCAGGCGCAGCCAGAATGAATACTGGCGATTGCTCAGCATGACTACGGTCAGCAGAAGGGTCAGCACCAGTGCCAGATGGTTGGCGCCTCCCTCAGGCAAGAGTCCCAGGGCCAGGCACAGCAGCGCGCTGGTCATCAACACCAGCATCGCCCAGCCGCGGCGCAGCAGCATCAGGACACCGAGAACCGGCAGATAGCTCAGCCACAGGAAAGCCTCGCTTGCCAGCGGGTCCAGTGGCGGCAGCAGCGGCAGGCGGGTATTGGTCAGCCAGCCGTCCAAGGTGTTGTAGAGCACGTCCTGCCGGGGCGTCAGGAGCGCCAGCAACAACAGTGCGATCAGGTTGAGTACGGCCGCCGCGAGACTGCTCCAGCGCTTCTGCGTGCGCAGGATCAGCAACAGCGCGAAGGCGTAGATCGCCACGCCGGTCAGAAGCACGAGCGCTTCACCCCAGAAGGTTTCGGGGACCGGCCAGTGGGCGGCATTGCCGGTGATGTAGCCGGGGAGTACATAGACCGGAGCCCAGGCCAGAGCCGAGAGCACGTTGACCAGCAGAAACCGCCAGGTCGGCATGTCGAACATGCCGGCGACCATGGGGATGATGGGACGGATGGGGCCTATGAAGCGGCCCAGCACTATGCTGTAGGGACCGTAACGACGGAAGAAGCTTTCTCCCCGGTCGATCCACTGGGGGTGGCGCTGGAATATCCGCAGGCGGCGGATGTCCTGATGGAACCAGCGGCCCAGGGCAAAGCTGAGCAGATCCCCACAGACCGCACCGGCGAAGGCCCAGGCCAGGGTCGACGGCAATCCGAGGCTGCCACCGCCGGCCAGCGCCGCGGCGGCGAACAACAGCAGTACCCCGGGTATCAGAAGTCCCGCCACCGCCAGCGATTCGAGCATGGCGATCATGAAAATGGCCAGGCCCAGCCAGCGGGTATGGCTGGCCAGCCAGGCCAGCAGCTCGCCGGTCAGCAGTGCTTCCATGGGGCAGCGCCAGCGTGGTGCAGGATGTAGTCACGGCCTTCCTTTCGGGTGCGACCCAGCGGGTTGCGGGTGCAGAAGGGCGCGTAGGCGTGATCGACGAAGCGGTACGGCAGGTGCTCGTCACGGCCGAGGGGGATGCCCAGACGGGTGGTCTGGATGACGAGTTCCGGCCGGTAGCCGTCGTCCTCGACGATCAGCCGGCCCGGTTGCATCTGCTGGGCATTCCACTCCGGAACCTTGAGATGCAGGGAGCGGCACAGCAGGGTCTGACCGTTGCACAGACGGCGGGTCTCCCGAGGGCGGCCATCGGCGGCGGGGTTCAGCTCGCACATCAGGGCCAGACTCTCGGCCCGGCTGATCTCATCCACTACCGGATAGCCGGATTTGATCAACACCCCATCGCCCTCGCCGGCGGCGCTGATGTTCAGCGAATCGCCGCCCCGGGCGTAGTACATGTACAGGGTGCCGGCGGGCATGAACAGGGCGCGACGGGAGTGGGTCAGGCCGAGGGAGGCATGGCTGCCTTTCTCCTCCCGGCGGTAGGCTTCGGTTTCGATGATGCGTGCCGACAGCCACAGACCCCGGTGGAAGTGGCGAATGACCTTGCCCAGCAGCCGCGGCGCCAGTTGTCCCACATCAAGGTCGAAGAACCCTTGCGGCAGAGGGGTCGGGGTGTGATTGAAAGGATTGGTAGCAGACATATCAGCGATGATAGCAGGTTCGACCTGTCCAGCCCTCAGAGGTACCGGTATAATGCGGGTTTCGTTGTCGCAGCAGATTGGTGAACCGAATGAGTGCTGATCAGGTACTGGATTACATGACCGGGCTGGGCCGTGAGGCACGTGCGGCGTCGCGTGTTATTGCACGAGCGACTACTGCGGTCAAGAACAAGGCGCTGCTGGCGACTGCCGATGCCATCGAAGCAGCGGCGGACAGCCTTATCGCGGCTAATACGCTGGATCTGCAGGCTGGCCGGGACAATGGTCTGGATGAGGCCATGATCGATCGTCTGGCCATTACCCCCTCGGGGCTGCAGAACATGGTTGAAGGCCTGCGCCAGGTGGCTGCGTTGCCCGATCCGATCGGCGCTGTCCGCGACATGAAGTATCTGCCTTCCGGTATTCAGGTCGGCCGCATGCGTGTGCCCCTGGGGGTGATCGGCATCATCTACGAGTCCCGCCCGAACGTAACGGTCGAGGCGGCCAGCCTGTGCCTGAAGTCCGGCAACGCCTGCATCCTGCGTGGCGGTTCCGAATCCATCCATTCCAACCGTGCCATTGCCGAATGTCTGCGCCAGGGACTGGAAGCCGCCGGTCTGCCGCAGCAGGTGGTGCAGGTGGTGGAAACCACCGACCGCGCGGCGGTAGGTGCACTGATCAGCATGCCCGAATATGTGGATGTGATTGTCCCGCGCGGTGGCAAGGGACTGATCGAACGCATCAGCCGTGATGCCCGGGTACCCGTGATCAAGCACCTGGACGGCATCTGCCACGTGTACGTGGATGACCGTGCGGACCTGGACAAGGCCGAAGCCATTGCCCTGAATGCCAAGACCCATCGCTATGGCGTATGCAACGCCATGGAAACCCTGCTGGTGCACGAGGCTGTCGCCGGCGAGTTCCTGCCGCGCATGGCGGCCCTGTACACGGCCAAGGGTGTGGAGCTGCGCGGCTGCGAGCGCACCCGGGCGATCCTGCCCGAGGCAATTGCTGCGACCGAGCTGGACTGGGAGACCGAGTACCTGGCCCCGATCCTGTCGATCCGCGTGGTGGCGGATATGGATGAGGCCATGGATCACATCAGCCGTTACAGCTCGCAGCATACCGAATCGATTGTGACCGAGGACTTCACCCGTGCCCGGCGCTTCCTCGCCGAGGTGGATTCCAGTTCGGTGATGGTCAATGCCTCAACCCGGTTTGCTGATGGCTTCGAGTACGGGCTGGGCGCCGAGATCGGTATTTCTACCGACAAGCTTCACGCACGGGGTCCGGTTGGACTGGAAGGGCTGACCAGCGAGAAATACATTGTCCTTGGCGATGGGCACATTCGTCAGTGATACGCGTTGGCATCCTCGGCGGTACCTTTGACCCGATTCATTTCGGTCATCTGCGCAGTGCCGTTGAGGTGCGGGAATGCCTGGGCCTGGATGAGCTGAGGCTGGTACCCAATGCCCGTCCGCCGCACCGGGATCGACCCGGTGCGACGGCGCAGCAGCGTCTGGATATGGTCTGTCTGGCGACGGCCTCCGATGACCAGTTGCTGGTGGACGACTGTGAGCTGCGCCGCGAGCGTCCTTCCTACACGGTTGAAACCCTGGAGGCGCTGCGCGCGGAGCTGGGCCCGGACGCCACCCTGTTCCTGATCGTCGGCTGGGATGCCTTCTGTGGTCTGCCGGGTTGGCACCGCTGGGAGTCGCTGCTGGAGCTCGCCAGTCTGGTGGTGCTGCAGCGTCCGGAACAGGATCAGGAGCTGCCCGAGGTGCTGAAGGACCTGCTGGCCGCGCGCAGTGTCAGCACGCCGGAGGCCATGAAGGCCACCCACGGCGAGATCCTCTGCCTGGCTCAGACGCCGCTGGCAATCTCCGCCACCCATATTCGCGCACTGATCTCGGCCGGGCGCTCACCGCGTTTCCTGCTGCCGGATGCAGTGCTTGGCTATATTGAAACCCGGGGACTATACCGGTCCCCGAACTGAGGAAAAGAACACCACCATGCAGATTGAAGATCTGATCAAGACCGTGGAAGACGCACTGGCCGAACTCAAGGCCAAGGATGTGGTACGCATCGATGTGCGCGAGCTGACGGGTGTCACCGACTACATGATCATCGCCAGCGGCGGTTCCAACCGTCAGGTGGGCGCACTGGCGGACAACGTCATCGAGAAGGCCAAGGAAGCCGGACGTCGCCCCCTCGGCGTCGAAGGCAAGGAATCGGGCGAGTGGGTGCTGGTGGATCTGGGCGATATCGTCGTTCATATCATGCAGCCGGCTACCCGCCAGTTCTATGATCTGGAGCGGCTCTGGCAGAGTGCTGAGTCCCGTCGCGCGCAGCAGCAACCGACCGCGGAGTAAGGGCACTTGCGTATCCGCCTGATCAGCGTGGCATCCCGCATGCCGCGCTGGGTAGAGCAGGGCTATGCCGAGTATGCCAAGCGCATGCCGGCCGACCTGCCGCTGGAGCTGGTGGAAATACCGCTGACCACCCGCGGCAAGAACGCCGACGTGGCGCGCCTGATGCGCAGGGAGGGCGAGCAGATGCTGGCCGCCACCCAGCCCGGGGACCGCATAGTGACCCTGGAGGTGGAGGGGCGCGCCTGGTCCACCGAGGCCCTGGCGCAGCAGCTCGAGAACTGGCGGCTGGAAGCGCGCACGGTCAACCTCATGGTCGGCGGCCCGGAAGGGTTGCCCGCCGAGGTGCTGGCGCGCAGCGACCAGCGCTGGTCCCTGTCACCGCTGACCCTGCCCCACCCGCTGGTGCGCATCCTGCTCGCTGAGCAGCTCTACCGTGCCTGGACCATCCTGACCCGCCATCCCTACCACAAGTGATCCATGGCCAAGCCGATTCGCATCAAGGACCACCTCAACGAAGCCGGCATTGTCCAGCGGCGGATCATTCTGGCCACGGTCGTCATCGTGTTGCTGTCCGGCGTGTTGCTGGCGCGGATGTTCTGGCTGCAGGTGGTGCAATACGAGCATCATGCCACCCTGTCGGAGAATAACCGGGTCCACGTACAGCCGATCCCGCCGGCCCGCGGGCGCATCTATGACCGTAATGGCGTGGTGCTGGCGGAGAACCGCCCCAGTTTCAGCCTGAACATCACCCGTGAGCGGGTCCCGGATCTGGAAACGACCGTCGCGCTGCTGCAGTCGCTGCTGGAGCTGGACGATGAGGACATCAACCAGCTCCATCGCCGCCTCGGCCAGCGGCGTCGCCCCTTCGAGGCGGTGCCGGTGATGTTCAACCTGACCGAGGACCAGATTGCCCGTATCGCGGTCAACCAGTTCCGTCTGCCGGGCATCGAGGTGCAGGCCAGTTTCGTGCGCCATTATCCCCAGGCGGAGCATTTCGCCCACGCCGTGGGCTACGTCGGCCGTATCAACGAGCGGGAGATGGAGACCATCGGCCGGGTCGCCTATGCCGGAACCCACTACATCGGCAAGACCGGAGTGGAGCGGTTCTACGAGTACCTGCTGCATGGCAAGGTCGGTTACGAGGAAGTGGAGACCAACGCCCGCGGCCGGGTACTGCGGGTGCTCAAGCGCACCGAGCCGGAATCCGGTCGCGATCTGACCCTGCATCTGGACAGCCGGCTGCAGGCGGTGGCCGAAGAGGCGCTGGGCAACCGCCGGGGTGCTGTGGTGGCCATCGAGCCCAAGACCGGAGGTGTACTGGCCTATGTCAGTCAGCCGTCCTTCAATCCCAACCTGTTTGTGACCGGGATCAGCCATGCGGACTACGGTGAGCTGCGCGACTCCATCGACCAGCCGCTGTTCAACCGGGTCGTGCGCGGACTCTACCCGCCGGGCTCGACCATCAAGCAGATCGTCGCCCTGGCCGGGCTCGACTATGGCGTCACCACCCGCACGGCGCGGGTGTATGACCCGGGCTTCTATCAGCTGCCGAACAACTCGCACAAATACCGCAACTGGAACCGCTACGGCGATGGCTGGGTGGACATGGAGCTGGCCATGGCGCGCTCCAACGACACCTACTTCTATGATCTGGCGCACAAGCTGGGCATCGACCGCATGCACGAGTTCATGACCAAGTTCGGCCTGGGTACACGGGTGTCCCTGGACATCTTCGAGGAATCCGCGGGGCTGATGCCGTCCCGGGAGTGGAAGCGTGCCTCGCGCCGCCAGCCCTGGTACCCGGGGGAGACGCTGATTACCGGTATCGGTCAGGGCTACATGCTGTCCACGCCCCTGCAACTGGCGCATTCCACCGCGCTGATTGCCAACCGGGGCGTGTGGAAACGGCCGCGGCTGCTGGCAGATGCCGATGGCCAGGGGCCGGATGAAAGTGATACGCCCGAGAACGTGGTGCTGCGCAATCCCTCCGACTGGGACTTCATCATCCGCACCATGGAAACGGTCATGCACGGCGAACGTGGTACGGCGCGGTCGGCGGCCGCCGGAGCACCCTATCGCATGGCGGGCAAGACAGGTACCGCCCAGGTGGTAGCCATCGCCCAGGGCGCGCGCTATGACTCGGCTGCGCTGCGCGAGCGCCACCGAGATCATGCCCTGTTCGTCGGCTTCGCCCCGGTAGACGACCCCCAGATCGCCGTGGCGGTGATGGTGGAGAACGGGGAGTCCGGTGGCCGGGTAGCGGCACCGGTGGGACGCATGCTGTTTGACGCCTGGCTATTGCCAGAGCCCGAACCTGAACCCGAGCCGGAATCCATCGAGGAAGAGGTGACGCCATGAAGCCCTTGTCCGGAGTCTCCGCCCCCAGCCCGGGACTGCGTCGGGAGCCACTGTGGATGCGCATTCATGTCGACCCCTGGCTGCTGTTGCTGATCCTGATTCTGGCCGGTGCCGCCGGCTTTGTACTCTATTCGGCCAGCAGCAAGAGCCTGTCGATGCTGTATCGCCAGGGCGCGCATTATGCGATCGGGCTGGCGGTGATGCTGTTCATTGCCCAGGTCAAGCCCAGGCTCATGGAGCGCTGGGTGCCGGTGGCCTATGTGGGCTCCACGCTGTTGCTGCTGGCGGTGCTGGTCGTCGGAACCGAGGCCAAGGGGGCCCAGCGCTGGCTGAGCATCCCCGGGGTCATCACCTTCCAGCCGTCGGAGATCATGAAGCTGGTGATGCCGATGAGCGTGGCCTGGTATCTCGGGCGGCGGGAGATGCCGCCGCGCTTCAAGCATGTGGCTGTGTGCCTGACGATCATCATGGTGCCGGTGGTGCTGATCCTCAAACAGCCGGATCTGGGGACCACCCTGCTGATCGCTGCCTCGGGCATCTTCGGCCTGCTGCTGGCCGGGCTGCGCTGGCGTTATATCCTCGGGGCTCTGGTCATGCTGGTGCCCGGCGCGGTGGCCATGTGGTTCTTTGTCATGCATGCGTACCAGAAAAAGCGGGTGCTGACGCTGCTCAATCCCGAGAGCGACCCGCTGGGGGCCGGCTGGAACATCATCCAGTCCAAGGCAGCCATCGGCTCGGGCGGCGTCTATGGCAAGGGCTGGTTGCAGGGCACCCAGTCCCATCTGGACTTCCTGCCCGAAGGGCATACCGACTTCATCATTGCCGTGCTGGCCGAGGAGTTCGGCCTGGTCGGTGTCTCACTGCTGATGCTGGTCTATCTGTTGGTCATCGCCCGGGGGCTCTATATCACCCACCACGCCCAGGAAGCCTTCAGCAAGTTGCTGGCCGGCAGTGTGACGCTCACCTTTTTTGTCTACGTATTCGTTAATATCGGTATGGTCAGTGGTTTGCTGCCGGTGGTCGGTGTGCCGCTGCCGCTGATCAGCTACGGCGGCACCTCCCTGATCACATTGTTGGCGGGGTTCGGCATCCTGATGTCTGTCCATACGCACCGCAAGTGGATGATACACGGATGACAGATGGTAACTGGATAACAGGAAGGTACATGACGCTTCAGATCTCTGCCTGGCTGCGCAGGCATGCGCCGGCCGCTGCCCTGGCGCTCAGCCCGATGCTGGCGCTGGCCCAGAACTACACCGCCGAGCACCCGTCGGTGGCCCCCTTCGTTGAGGAAATGCGTGCCGAATACGGCTTCGATCCCGAGCATGTGCGCCAGCTGCTGGCCCAGGCCGAGCGCCGCGACTCCATCCTGGAGGCGATATCCCGGCCCGCCGAGCGGGTCCGGCCCTGGCACGAGTACCGCAAGATATTCATCACCGACCGGCGCATCGCCGAGGGTGTGGCGTTCTGGAACCAGCACGCCGATGCGCTGGCCCGTGCCGAGGAAGTCTATGGCGTCGAGCCGGAAATTATCCTGGCGATCATTGGTGTGGAGACCTTCTATGGTGCCAACAAGGGCAGTCATCGGGTGATAGATGCCTTGTCCACCCTGGGCTTCGACTATCCGCCCCGGGCCGACTTCTTCCGCGGCCAGCTCAAATCCTTCCTGGTACTGACCCGCGAGCAGCAGGTCGATCCCCTCAGCCTGACCGGTTCCTACGCCGGGGCTATGGGCTTCCCCCAGTTCATACCCAGCAGCTACCTGGCCTACGCGGTGGACTTTGATGAGGATGGGGTGCGAGACATCTGGAACAATCCGGTGGACGCCATCGGCAGCGCCGCCAACTACTTTGCCGAGCACAAGTGGAAACACGGCGGAACCGTGGCAGTCGAAGCCACCGTCAGCGGCGAGGACTACGCGCAGGGCTTCACCCTGGACCGCGGGCTGGAAGCCAAGATCAGTGTCGGCGAGCTGAAAGAGCTGGGTTGGACCCCCAGCGTCGAACTGCAGGACGACACCCAGGTGATGGCCTTCGAGTTTGACGCCGGGGATCACAAGCAATACTGGCTGGGCCTGCACAACCTGCACGTGATAACCCGCTACAATCGCAGCGTGATGTACGCTATGGTCGTGCATCAGCTGGCCGAACTCATCCGGGAAGCGAGGGGCGAATGATCAAACTGCCGGGTGCCGGATCAGGTACCATTGTCCTTTGTCTGAGCATGCTGCTGGCGGCCTGCTCATCGCCGCCGGTGCAGCGCGGGGACAGTGGCGGTATCCCGCGCACGGTGCAGGATGGCGCCCCGGCCTATTTCAGGGATGTATCGCAGATTCCGGACGCTGTCCCGGCACCCCATCAGGGGCCGTTCAAGGCCTCGCCCTACACGGTTCTGGGGCGCAACTATGTGCCCATGCAGGATGGACGCAACTACCGCGAGACCGGACTGGCCTCCTGGTATGGCACCAAGTTTCATGGTCAACTGACCGCCAACGGCGAGCAGTACGACCTGTATGGCATGACAGCGGCGCACAAGACGCTGCCCCTGCCCAGTTATGTCCGGGTCACCAACCTGGACAATCAGCGCAGCATCATAGTGCGGGTCAACGACCGCGGCCCCTTCCATTCGGACCGCATCATCGACCTGTCCTACGCCGGCGCGGTCAAGCTCGGATTTGCCGAGCGCGGGACCGCCCGGGTCAGGGTAGAGGGAATCGACCCTGTGGTATGGCAGCAGCAGAACGGCAATCGCGCCGTGGCTGGCAGTCCGGCCCCGGTTTCGTCGCCGGCGCCCAGCTCGACGGCCCGTGCCGCCGCGCTGGAGGGCGGGCTCTACCTGCAGCTGGGGGCCTTCTCCTCGGATCAGGCCGCCGAACAGCTGCGCAGCCGGGTACAGGGAATGGTGCAGACGCCGGTGTTCGTCAGCCCGGTGCAGGTGGATACCCGGATATTGCACCGGGTGCGGCTGGGTCCGCTGGACAGCCATGACGAGGCGCAGCAGCTGATGGAAAGATTACGCCTGGCCAACCTGGGTTCGCCCACCCTGGTCAGCGCACATTAACCCTTCGATTCATTCAAGACAGTGAGCACCATGTTCAAGAAGATAATGCATACCCTGTTGGTTTCCGCCGCTGTGCTGCTGGTCCCTGCAGCACTGGCGCAGACGCCCCAGCCGCAGCCTCAACCACAGCCCCAGGCCAGTGCACCGCTGATTCCGCCGGCACCGACCGTGGCTGCCTCCAGCTATCTGCTGATCGATGCCGACAGCGGCAAGGTGCTCACCGAGCACAACGCCGACACCCCGCTGCCGCCGGCCAGTCTGACCAAGATGATGACCAGCTACATCGCCAGCATGGAGATCCTCAAGGGGCAGCTGCGGGAAGAGGACGAGGTGCTGGTCAGCGAGAAGGCCTGGCGCATGGGCGGCTCCAAGATGTTCATCGAGGTGGGCAACCGGGTGCGGGTGATCGACCTGCTGCGCGGTGTCATCATCCAGTCCGGTAACGATGCCAGTGTGGCCCTGGCCGAGCATATCGCCGGCAGCGAAGAGTCCTTCGCCGACCTGATGAACAGCCACGCGCGTCGTCTGGGCATGAACAACACCCACTTCGAGAATGCCACCGGTCTGCCGGGCGAGAACCATGTCTCCAGTGCCCGTGACATGGCAATCATGGCCAAGGCCATCATCGAGGATGACCCCCAGCACTACGCCATCTACAAGGAAAAGGAATTCGTCTGGAACGGTATCCGCCAGCCCAACCGCAACCTCATGCTGTGGCGTGACAACACCGTGGACGGCCTCAAAACCGGCCATACCGACGAAGCTGGTTACTGCCTGGTGGCCTCGGCCAAGCGTGATGGCATGCGTCTGATATCCGTGGTCATGGGCACCGCCAGCGAGCAGGCCCGCGCCGCCGAAACCCAGAAGCTGCTGACCTGGGGCTTCCGCTTCTTCGAGACCCGCCACTTCTATCAGCCTGATCAGGTGGTCTCCACCGCCCGGGTCTGGGCCGGTGCGCAGAATCAGGTGGGCGTCGGTCTGGCCGAGGGTCTGGTCCTGACCCTGCCCAAGGGGCAGGCGGACAAGCTGGAAGCGACGGTCACCCTGGATTCCACCATCAAGGCTCCCATTGCCCGTGGCGATGTACTGGGTCAGGTGGAAGTGAAGCTGGGTGAAGAGGTGGTGCACACCGGCCCGCTGGTTGCCCTGGCTGACGTCGAAAGCGCCGGTCTGTTCGGTCGCCTGTGGGACAGCATCCGTCTGTTCTTCTACGGCCTGTTCAACTGAGGGGTAGGCGAGATGAGCGACAAGACTCCGGACGCGCCCAAGATCGAGTTTCCCTGTGATTATCCGATCAAGGTGATCTGCAATGGTGCCGAGGGTGTGCTGGAACAGGTGCTGGAGGTGGTCCGTCGCCACGATCCTGCGCTGAATGCGGACAAGCTGGTAGTACAGGACAGCAAGAATGGCCGCTTCCAGTCCCTGCGGCTGATCATCCGTGCCACCAGCGAGCAGCAACTGCAGCAGCTGCATGCCGACCTCAAGGCCACCGGCCAGGTGCACATGGTGCTCTGATGGCCGAGCTGATAGTCAGACATCTGGGGCTGGTGGACTACCAGCCCACGCTGGAAGCCATGCGGCAGCTCACTGCCGAGCGCAATGCCGACACCCCGGACCAGATCTGGCTGCTGCAGCATCCCCCGGTGTTCACCCAGGGACAGGCCGGCAAGGCCGAGCATGTACTGGCCGCTGGGGATATACCGGTGATCCAGGTAGAGCGGGGCGGGCAGGTCACCTACCATGGCCCCGGTCAGCTGGTGGCCTACCTGATGCTTGACCTGCGCCGACTGGATCTCGGAGTGCGCGAACTGGTCACCCTCATGGAGCAGAGTCTGGTCGAGCTGCTGGCCGGTTATGGAATCGAGGCGGCACCCCGGGCCGATGCGCCCGGGGTCTACGTGGGTGCGGCCAAGATAGCTTCGCTGGGACTGCGGGTACGCCGCGGTTGCTCCTTCCACGGTCTGGCACTGAACGTGGACATGGACATGGAGCCCTTCAGCCGCATCAATCCCTGCGGTTACAGCGGACTGCGCATGGTACAGCTGAGCGAGCTGCTGGAGCAGCCGGTGGATATCAGCGAGGTCGCGCATCGGTTGGAAAAGATACTGCGCCAGCGTCTGACGCGCGCATAGTCCCCGGTGTCGGGGTGTAGCGCACCCGTACGCCTGGATCTTGGGTGTCAACCCGAAACCCTTCATCGAGCTGGTGCTCGACGTTCCCAGAGAT
>NZ_JAYJLH010000023.1:0-17772 GCF_051948695.1 Halopseudomonas sp. Lyrl_26 | reverse complement strand
AACGGCTGGCTCGGTGTTCTGGCTTCACCCTTCGCACCGAGGGCGGTGCTCCTACAATCAACATGCTCCTCCTGCGTAGGAGTACCCGCCCCGGGTGCGAACGGGGTGATGCACAATCCCGTCGCAGTTGCCCACACAATCTGTGGATAACTCTGTGAGCAGCCTAGGAGCAACTGCCGCTGGGCCACGCCACGACAGGCTGTGAGGCAATTCGTTCAAAAAATGGACAACCCCGACCGACCGGTCTCAAGAAGAGTGCAGGTGCGGCTCAAAGCCGCACCATTACGGGGCTGCCGCCTCGCTGATAAGAAAAAAGGTCGATTGGTTCACGGATCACCGGAAAGGGTGATTGTCAGCAATTCACGCCAGCAGAGCCAACGGGGTAATCCACACAAACTGTGGATAACCCTGTGGGCATTCATGGGAAATACAGCGCGAACGCTTGTCAGCTCTGACTTGGAAAGGACTGATCAGGGTTTGAGCAGGGGCTCGATGCCGGGCGCTTCGCCGGGGCTTTCCCGGTCATCATGCTGGTTGCGCTGGCTGATCGCCTGGAGTCGTCGTACTACCCGGTCATTGATGGAGCCGGCGGGGAAGTTGCCGTCCTCATCCGGCTCTCCGGCGTCCTCCCCGGCCAGCAGACTCAGCGCCTGATCGACGTTATCCACCGCGTAGATATGGAACAGTCCCTCGCGTGCTGCATCCAGTACCGTCTGATGCAGCATCAGATTGGGTACATTGGAGCGGGGAATGATCACCCCCTGCTCCCCGGTCAGGCCGCGGGCCTGACACAGGCGGAAGAAGCCCTCGATCTTGACGTTGACCCCGCCGATGGCCTGGACCTCGCCGAACTGGTTGATCGAGCCGGTGATGGCGAAGCACTGCTTGAGCGGTACCTTGGCCAGGGCGGAGATCAGTGCGCAGACCTCGCCCAGCGAGGCGCTGTCACCGTCGATATAGCCGTAGGATTGCTCCAGGGCGATGCTCGCGGAGATCTCCAGCTCATGATCCTGCGCGTAGCGGCTGCCCAGATAGCCGGTGAGAATCATCACCCCCTTTGAGTGGATAGGCTGACCAAGATTGACCTCCCGCTCGATATCCACGATGCCGCTGCTGCCCGGATACACCGTGGCACTGATGCGGGCCGGCACGCCGAACACCGAATCACCAATGGCCAGAACCGTCAGGCCGTTGCACTTGCCCACAGCGGCGCCGTCGGTATCGATGAGGATGACGCCGGACAGCATGTCCTCGCGGATCCGCGCGCTGGCTCGGCCGGTGCGGTTCTCCTTGGCCTGCAGCGCGCGCTCGATATGGCCGGTATCGGTGATGCGGTCACCGGCCAGCTCCCGCACCAGATCCGCTTCGGCTACCAGCTGGAAGATGTCGCTGATGCTGGCGGACAGGTGCTGCTGGTGTTCAGCCAGGCGCGCACTGTAGGTCAGGATGCGGGCCACCGCAGCGACGGTCAGAGGGGCCATGCCTTCCTCGTCGACGCGGGTCTTGAGCAACTGGGCCATGCCCTCGATGCTGTCGGGTGTACGTGGCAGGTGGTCATCGAAGTCCACCAGCACGCGGAACAGCTCCTGAAAGTCCGGATCGTAATCCTGCAGCATGTAGTAGGCGCGCCGCGATCCGATCAGCACCACCTTCACCGACAGCGGAATCACCTGGGGCGTCAGGGTGACCGTGGTCAGCCGACCGAGGTCCGCCCAGGGTGATTCCATCTTCAGCTGGCGGGAATGCAGCGCCCGTTTGAGCGCCTCCCAGGCGAAGGGTTCGGCCAGCAGCTTGTCGGCCTCCAGGACCAGGTAACCGTAGTTCGCCCGGTGCAGCGCACCGGCACGGATATTTCGGTAGCTGGTGACCAGCGCCCCCTGCTCGGAGGTGTATTCCACCCGTCCGAACAGGTTGTCATAGGACGGGTGCGGCTCGTGGACCACAGGCGCCCCCGGTGAACCGCTGTGCTCGACGATGACGTTGGGACTGTAATGGTCGATCAGGGCCGCTTTCTTCACCGCATCGGAGCGCAACTCGGCGCGCTCGTCGACCAGCAGCTCCACCACCACCTTGAGCAGGTTCTGGTGTACAGCCTGGATGTACTCGCACATCGCCGGGTTGTCGCAGTAGCGTTCGGTCAATGACACCAGCAGTGGGTTGAGCGCCTCGGTAATGGTTTGCTCGTTCAGCTCGCGCAGCTCGTTGCTGGATTCGCGCTTCCATTGCGGCAGGCTGGACAGTGCCTCGCTGAGCAGATCCTCGAGTTCGGCAATATCGGCGTGGTAGCGCTCGCGCTCGGCCTCGGGCAACTGTGCGAACTCGGCCTCCTCCAATCCCCTGCCCTCACGGATGGGGGTGAACGCCAGGTTGCCGTTGTCCCGGTAGAGCATGATGTTGCGTTCCAGGGCCTGACGTTCGACGCTCTCTATGGCGGCGTCATAGCGGCGGTTGAACTTCTGGTCGATGGCGTTCTTCTTCTGCTGGAAGGCCGGGTGCTCGAAGGCCGCCGGAAAGGTCGCCAGCAGGTTGTCCACCAGATTCTCGATGTCTTCGACGAAGCGCCCGGAGGTCCCGGCATCCATATGCAGCGCGCGGGGTGCACGGCTCTCCTCGAAGTTGTTGACGTAGGCGCAGTCCTGCGGCGTCGGCATGCGCTTGGCCTCCGCCTTCAGATAGCGCATGGCATAGGAAAAACGCCCGGTACCCGGTTCACCCATGACGAACATGTTGTAACCGGCGCGCTTCATGGCCACCCCGAAATGCATGGCTTCGACTGCTCGATCCTGACCGAGGATGCCCTTGAAGGGCTCCAGATCATCGGTGGTGGAAAAGCCCAGGCTCTCCAGATCGATCGGAACAGTCAGCTGCTCTGGCAGCAAACGAAGCGGACCGGATTTGCTCATCAAACTTCCTTTGGTAACGAGGTGAATGGGATCAGTGTAAACCAGTATCCGAGTCCGGACCTGCGGCCGGGTTGGCGAACCGGCGTACCAGCTCGCGCACCAGCGGCTTCATGAAGAAGCTCTGCTCGGGCATCAGATCCACCTCAACACCGCGATCGCGCAGCTCCTCAGCCACGACGGGGCCTACCGCGGCAACGGTCACCTCTTTCAGAATCGAGACCAGCTGCGTGTCTCCGACACTGCGCCGGCCGATCTGGAACAGCCGCCGAACCTGGGTAGCGCTGGTAAAGGCAATGGCATCCAGTGTGCCGGAGCCCAGCTCCTGTATCAGCTCCTCCACCTGCCGATTTTCCACATCGTCGGCGTAGACGTAGGGGGCCACCGGCGCGGTCACCGCCCCGGCCTGACGGAGGAAATCCATCAGTGTCGGGTTGGGATCAGTCCCGTAGAGCTGCACGGCAATCCGCCGTCCCTGCAGGTTCTCGTCCGCCAGGGTGCGGATCACGCCTTCGGTGGTCGGCTCCACCGCTACCAGGTCAGCCTTGAGACCGATAGTGCGCAGCGCTGCACCGGGTTTGGGGCCGCGGGTGATCTTGCGTACCTGCCCCAGTCGGGCGATGAAATCCTCACGCAGGGTGCCTCCGGCTCGCTCGGCGGCAGCGAGCAGCCGGCGGATACCCTCACCGGTCAGGGCAATGAAGTCATCCCAGGGTTCATTGGTGAAACGTTCCAGCCACTTCTGGACCGGCTGCTGGTCGGGGGCGTCATGGATGGAGACCAGCGGGCAGCGCAATACCTGAGCACCACGTTTGAGCAGCATATCGGCAAACAGATCAAGTTCACGGCTCTCGGGCAGGGCGATACGGCGCCCGCTGAGGGGCAGATTGTCAGACATGGCAAGCATCCGTTCCGGGAATAACAGGGGGGTCAATGCTAACCGCTTTGCCACGGGCCGTCGCCCCTCAGGGCAGCGACGCCCGGGCCTGCAGCTCTCCGACCGAGTCGGGTGAAGTCAGATGTGGCGCCAGTACCGGAGCCATGCTTTTCAGCACCTGCGCCGGCAACGCCGAGGTGAAGTGGAAGGCCCCGGCATCCTCCCCCGGAACGAAGGCGGTCAGCGTACCGAAGTAGCGGTCGCCGATAAAGAACACGAAGGTCGCGGTGCGATTGAGTACCGAAGAGGCAACGATGGCCCCCGAGCGGGTCACCGTATGGATGCGGTTGTCACCGGTGCCGGTCTTGCCGCCGACCACCAGGGGCTGGCCCTCGGCATCGGTGAACACGCCCTGCAGCCGGCGACCGGTACCATCCAGCACCACCGCCGACAGCGCACCGCGCAGCGCTGCGGCTACCGCCGGATGCAGCACCTGCTCCTGCTCCAGGGGGGCCGGCTCGAAACGGGTCTCCCAGGGCGTGCCTTCGGCAAAATGCAGACTGCCCAGCCGTCGCAGGCCGATTCGTCGACCGTCGTTGAGGATGATGCCCATCAGCTCGGCCAGGGCGCTGGGTCGGTCACCCGAGCTGCCCAGCGCCGTACCCAGCGAGGGCACCAGCTGCGCAAAGGGGTAACCGACCCGGCGCCAGCGCTCATGCAGGGCAGCGAAGGCCTCTTTTTCCAGCATGATGCGCATGCGGGTATTGCGGGCACTGACATGGCGGGTGCGGAACAACCAGCTGTAGACCTCCTGCCGCTCATCCACGCTCGCTTCCAGCACCTCGGACAGCGTGGCCTGGGGATGCTCGCGCAGATAGCCCAGCAGCCACAGTTCCAGCGGATGCACCTTGGCAATGTAGCCCTGATCGTTGAGGTTATAGCTGCCCGGGGCATAGGTGCGGTACAGGCGCTCTATCCTTTCCGGACTCTGCGGCACCCGGACATGGGTCTCGAGAAATTCACGGAAGGTATCGTAGTCCGCCTGCGGGTGCAGCTCCCGGTACACCACTGCCAGCCTGGCAGCGATCGGCTGGACCTGGCGCAGCAGGCGTTCAAAGCGCTGGGCTTCGTCCATACCCTGATAGCGACGCCAGAAGCGCTGCAGGAAGACCCTGCCTTCGCGGTCGGCGAAGGTTTCCAGATAAGCCCGGCGGCGCGGATCGCGATCGTTGGTCAGCAGACTCTCCGCATCCTCCACCCGCTGGTGCATGCAGTAGCGGATGACATCGCGCAGCAGGCGTATGTAGGGCAGATTGATCGACTCCTGCAGCGCCTGCTGCACGGTGACGATGCGATTGTTGTCCTCCTTGCGGAAGTTGTTGAAGCGCTGCACGCCGCTGCCGGTGAAGAACTGCTCATAGGGAGAGGCGGAATATCGGCGCTGCAGGGCCGCTTCGAGCATCTGTTTCAGGGTGGCATCGGGGTTGCGGCACAGATAATCGGCTGCCCACAACGTCAGCGGGTCGCCACGCCGGCTGCGGGCGGCCTGGATCACGTCGGCATCGGCGCCGGCCAGTTGCCCATGCAGCTCGGCGATGATTTCCAGATAGGTGGTCAGTACCCGCAGCTTGGCGGTGGAGCCCAACTCCAGCTTGCTGCCGGAATTGAGATCGAAAGGCAGCCCGGTGGTGTCGGTCTGCACCCGCACCTGATGGCCATCGGGGGTCAGCCCCATCAGGGTGAAGCTGTAGCGCACCTGCGAGGCCTGCTGCGGCGACAGCAGCCGCTCACCCAGCAGCCCTGCTTCGGAGGCGACAATGTCATCGGCCAGCGCTTCGAGAAAATCGCCCACGCTGCGCTGCAGATTGGCATCCAGAGTGCTGTTGACCTGCAGGTCCAGTCGGTCCAGGTCATAAGCCGAACGGCCCAGCAGCGACACCAGCTGATTGCGCGCCACCCAGGCGGTCTTGTCCGCACCGCTTGGCTCCAGCAAGGGGTCTGCCTGCCAGTCCCGGTATTCCAGCCTGGTCCCCAGAGCCGCCAGGGCCAGCTGCTCATCTATGCGCTGATGACTGGCCAGCAGGCGCACATGGCTGTCGACCAGCTGCTGCAGCTCCTCCCGACCGCCCAGCAGATACCAGCTGGGTCGGCGCTGGGCGATGATCAGCGACAGGGCCTGGCGCAGCGCCCGGGCCTGATCGGCGAGACCGTTGTCGCCGTTGAGATTGGCGGAAAAGCGCTGCAGATCTTCGGCAAACCAGACCCACAGGGCGTCCCCTACGCCATGGACTTCGCCGTGACCGGGGGCGGCAGCCAGGGGAACCGTGTTCAGGTAATCGCGCACCAGCTGCTGCCGCGCCTGCAGGGTATCCGGGCCGTGCATGTAGGCACGCACCGTGGCCGAGGTCATCTGCCGCAGTTTGTCGATGGGCGACTGGGTGCGCCCCTCCAGCGAATGGCGGTATTTTTCCATCTGGGTCGCCAGGGTGCTGGCTCCGTGCCCGGGCCCCTCGCCGCCCAAAGTATCCACCAGCATGGCCATGGACGCCCCCATCAGCCGCGGCCAGTCCACCGCCGGGTTGGCCCGGGGCAGGGTCTCATCCAGCAGGTGTCGGTTTTCGATGAACAGCAGGGACTCCACCAGCAGCGGAGGGATTTCCTCGAACCCGGCAAAGCCCGACCGGGGGTAACCGAACTCGTAGATCACCTCACCCCGGGCATCAATGATTCGCAGGCCCGCCTGAGTTTTCTCGTCATAGGGGACATAAAGTCCACGACCTGCATATTCCATGAGTTCCGGTGAAAAGCGCATCTGCCGGGTGATCTGGAAGCCTTCGCGCTGCAATCTCTGCTGGAACCGGGGAATCAGACTGTAGCCAAGACGCTGATCGAAGGGCCCGGATTCCGGGAAGTGGATAGCATCGCTCTGGCCCGCCACGGGCCGGTAGCGCAGCTGGCTGGCATACTCGCTGATCCAGTTGGACTGGAACCAGGCATGACGGAACTCGAAGCCGGCCACACAGATCATGGTCAGCGTCAGAAAGCCCAGAATCAGCCAGATGCGTAATCTCATGATTCCCCCATGCCCAGTTCCCTTAAAGTCTAGTTGAGGATCAGCGCTGCGTGCGCAAGCCCCTTTATTCCGCTTTTTGCAGACGCATGGTTGGGCCTGAAAATTCGCCCACACCGCGACAGGATGGCTTCGTAAACGGGGCTATGGGAAAATGGCCGTTCGTCCCTGTGAGGTACCCGCAATGCTCGCCACTCAATTCACCCTCGACGATCTCACCAGCGAATGGAAGGAGCGGCTGGACAGCTTCCCGATCGATGTACGCGAGCGGGTGGCACAGACGGCGGAACGTCATCGCACCGACCTGGCGTCGCATTTCTACACCGTGATGCTGACGCACGGGGAAGCAGCGCAGTTCCTGTCCCACGAGGAGGTCAAGACGCGACTCAGCAGATCCATGGAAAACTGGATCACCAACCTCTACAACGGCAGCGATGCCGCCGATATCCAGTCGGTCATCGCCCACCAGACCCGGATTGGCGAGGTCCACGCCCGGGTTTCCATTCCGGTGCATCTGGTGCTGCGTGGCGCCCGGCTGCTCAAGCAGCGGTTGATCAGCCACCTGCGCGAAGAACTGCCAGAACGCCAAGCCGCCGAGGCAGGGGCCTTTGCCGCCACCCTGATCGATCTGGCGATGGAGATCATGAGCCACGCCTATACCACCTCACACGACCGCCGCTCCCGCGCCGAAGAGAGTTACCGACTGTTCGCGGTAACCCAGAACATAGCATCGGAAAAAGAGCGCCAGCGCGCCGCCCTGCTCGACTGGGAAAACCAGCTGATGTTCGAAGTAGCCATGAGCACCGCCGCCCAGCACCTGCCCCGGCTGAGCACATCCGAATTCGGTCTTTGGTTCCGGCACAAGGGCGCGCACGGATTCGAGCGCGCACCGGAAACCGAGCTGATTCTGGAATCCATCACGCGGATCGACGAAATGCTGCTGCCGCTGTTCGCCAACCGACAGGGCGAGGCAAGCCCGACCCACACCCTGCAGCTGCTGCGAGATCTGCGCGAGCAGGCCAAGAGCATCAGCTATCATCTGGATCTGCTGTTCGAGCAGAACAACGAACTGGAATCCGGCCGCGATGTGCTGACCCGCCTGCTCAACCGCAAGTACCTCTCGGTAGTGCTGAACAAGCAGGTCACCTATGCGCGCAGCGCCGGCGGCAGCTTCGCGGTGCTAGCCCTGGACCTGGACCATTTCAAGCAGATCAATGACAGCCATGGCCACGAAGCCGGCGACATGGTGCTGCAGCAGGTCGCCGCACTGATGCTCAACCGCAGCCGGGCCGGGGATTACCTGTTCCGCATGGGGGGCGAGGAGTTCCTGATGATCATGGTCGACGTCAATGGCCACAGCGCCGCCAAGGCCGCAGAGAACCTCCGTCGAGCCATCGCCGCCGCAACCTTCCGCCTGCCCCGGGACGTTACCATGCATCTGACGGTCAGCCTCGGACTGGCGGTGTACAACGGGCATCCCGATTACCAGCAACTGCTGCGCCGGGCGGATGACGCCCTCTACGAGGCCAAGAACAACGGCCGCAACCAGGTGGTGATTGCTCCGGAATAGATCCGGCGTAACGCTCGCGTTCACTCGCTTGAGGATATCCGTCGGGAAGTCGCCCGAAGGCGGCGCTTTCCGTTAGAATGCACTCCTTCTCGACGGACCGCCTTCGCCCGTCGATTTCCTCTCGTTCGGTTCCATCTTGATGACTACTGCAGACACCGCTCCCCAGGGCAGCTGGCTCGGCGTTATTGCCCTGGCCCTGGCCGCATTCATCTTCAATACCACCGAGTTTGCCCCGGTGGCGCTGCTCAGCGACATCAGCGCCAGCTTCGGCATGCTGCCGGAACAGGTCGGCCTGATGCTGACCGTCTATGCCTGGCTGGTTGCCCTGACCTCACTACCGCTGATGCTGATGACGCGCAACATCGAGCGCCGCCGCCTGCTGCTGGGCGTATTTGTCCTGTTCATTGCCAGCCACCTGCTGTCCTTCCTGGCCTGGAGCTACGGCGTGCTGGTGATCAGCCGAGTGGGCATCGCCCTGGCCCACGCGGTGTTCTGGTCGATCACCGCCTCTCTGGCTGTGCGCATTGCACCGGCCGGACGCGAAGCCCAGGCCCTGGGTCTGATCGCTGCCGGAACCACCCTGGCCATGGTGCTGGGCGTTCCCCTCGGTCGGGTGATCGGCGAGATGATCGGCTGGCGCATCACCTTCCTCAGCATTGCCGTGCTGGCCCTCATGACCATGGCGGTGCTGGCCAGACTGCTGCCGCTGCTGCCCAGCCGCAACAGTGGCTCGCTGGCCAGCCTGCCAGTGCTGGTCCGCCGTCCGGCGCTGATGGTGGTCTACGCCCTGGTGGTCATCTGCGTCACCGCCCAGTTCACCGCCTACAGCTATATAGAGCCCTTCGTCCGGGACATCGCCGGCCTGGTCGGCAACCAGATCACCGGACTGCTGCTGGTATTCGGTGGCGCCGGGCTGGCCGGCGCGGTGATCTTCAGCCGCTGCAGCCCCTTTCATCCGCGCACCGTCCTGGTCGGCAGCATGTTCGCCCTGACCTTCTGCCTGCTGATGCTGCTGCCGTCCGCCGCCAACCTCTGGCTGCTGGGCGGCCTGAGCTTTATCTGGGGCGCTGCCATTCTGACCCTGACACTTGCCCTGCAGTCCCGCGTTCTGCGCATTGCCGAGGATGCCACGGATGTAGCCATGTCCCTGTTCTCCGGCCTCTATAACCTGGGAATCGGCGCCGGCGCCCTGCTCGGCAGCCAGGTCACCAGTCAGCTGGGGCTGGCCAACGTGGGCTCGGTCGGCGGCATGCTCGGCCTCGGCGGCATGCTGATCTGCCTCACCGCCCTGTGGCGGCTGCCGCCACAGATGCCGATCCAGCAAAGCGCTCGACCCTGACATCGAACCGTCATATTCGTGTAATAAGATCGCCCCGCTGTTTCATCACAGGGGCAATGGATATGTCAGTTTTCTCCTCGCTGCGCTCGGCGCGTGTCAGCCGCCTGCTACTGGCCGGTCTTATCATTCTGAGCGCACCGACTCAGGCAGCCGATCTGCACCTGCAGATCAATGGCTCCAATACCATAGGCGCCGAGCTCGCACCGCGGCTGGTGGAGGGCATGCTGCTCGCCAACGGCGCCAGCGATATCCGGGCAGACCTCAACCAGACCACCCGGGAACACAGGATCACCGCTGTCAGCGTTGATGGCCTTAGCATTGAAGTACGCATCCACGCCCACGGCTCGGGCACCGCGTTCAAGGGATTGAAGGACGGATCGGCGCAGATAGGTGCCGCCTCCCGCCCCATCCGCCAGGCCGAAGCCAGCGACCTCGCCGCCGCCGGGGACATGCTCGGCGCCGATGCGGAACAGGTCATAGGTCTGGACGGCATCGCGGTAATAGTCCACCCGGACAACCCCATCCAGACCCTGGATCTGGATCAGATAGCCCAGGTGTTCGCCGGCCAGATCACCGACTGGCGCGAGCTGGGCGGCCTGCCCAGCCCGATCCATATCCATGCCCGCGATGGCAACTCCGGCACCTGGGAAACCTTCCGCGACATGGTACTCAGCCCGCGCCAACTCGAGCTGGCGACCAGCGCACAGCGCTACGCCTCCACCAGCGAGCTGTCCCTCTCGGTCCGGCGGAATATCGGCGCCATCGGCTTCGTCGGCCTGTCCGGTATCGCTCCTGCCAGGGCCATTGCGATATCTTCCGGTGACTCGCAACCCATGCTGCCCACAGCGGAACTGATCACCACCGAAGACTATCCCCTCGCCCGCCGGCTGTTCATGTATATCCGTCCAAACGAAACCAACCCCCTGGCCAGGGCGCTGCTCGACTTCACCCAGAGCCACGCCGGGCAGGCCGTGGTGGACCAGGTCGGCTTTGTCGGCCAGAACATCCGTACCATCACCATCAGCCCGCAACCGGACATGCCCCAGGCCTATCAGCAACTGACCAAACGCGCCGTACGGCTGTCGGTCAACTTCCGCACGCAGGAACGCTCAGCCAGGCTCGACAACAAAGCCTGGCAGGATATGGACCGACTGGAGGAATTTCTCACCGAACGCGCCCTGACTGATGATCGCATCGTACTGGTCGGCTTCAGCGACCCGCGGATGAAGGGGGCGGAAGAGCTGCTGGCCCGGCTGCGCACCAATACCGTCCGCCGAGCCCTGCAGGAGCGCGGCATCAACGTTGCCGAGACCCTCGCCATCGGCAACGAGCTGCCGGTTGCTACCAACAGCAACCTCAGCGGCCGCCTGAAGAACCGTCGTGTCGAGGTGTGGGTGTACAACGACTAGCAAAGCGCCCATCAGGCATAGATGGGGATGTAGGCCCCGTCTCAGTCCACATACTGACAATACTGCGCCATCAAATTGGGCCGGCGCAGGGTGTCGATGTTGCGTATACCGGTATGGATCTCATCGACCTTGGTCTTGAAAGTCTCGTCGTCCATGTCCACCCAGTAACGCGGATCGCGCCCGGTACGGCGGTCGTGCTCGGCGGTGGTAGGATCGAGGTGCCGGTATTGCTCCAGATAGGGAACATCGGGGAGTGGGCGGCTGACATCCATGTAGTTCTGGATATAGTCCCACAGCGCAAAATGTTCGTTGACATCGTCACTCTGGTGCACAAGGTGAGCAAAGTTGATGCGGATATCCCGATAGCGGTGCGAGAGGTGGAGCACGTTCAGCGGCAGACCCTGCCGATCCGGGCTGCTGATGACGTAGGCATCGAACTCATGAAAGGGTGCGGTGAGTTCACCTATGGTGCCGTTCTTCTTGTACTCGCCGTTATTGTCGTAATCAAAGACGGTGACCATGCCGGTCTGGCGGTTGAGTTCCCAGAGCGGGCCACGGGAGGGGCGGGCCCATAATTTTGGGAATTTGTAAACGACCAACGCCCCCAACATCCAACTTAGATATAGGGGTGAGAATATATATGCACCACTTACAATGCTATCAATCATCTCGGCTAAAAAACCTATCTCCGAGTCAAACGCGAGCATAATACAAACCAGGATATATACCGGAATCACAAATAGAGTTATCCCCTTCCCGAAGATATATAAATTCGTCCAGAACCTCCCCCCAACAGAGAGTTGAGCAAAGCGATGTCGCTGATGGTCATATATATAGTGAAAGTCTTCCGTTTCCGTAATTCTAGGCTTGTAGGTGCCATTGGCCTTTTGTTCTGCGTCTTCCCGCTCCACCTGCTCCCGGATGCGTAACCGCTCAGGACTGTCTTTATAAAAAAACCTGGCCGGTGCCAGCTCCTGCGTATTGCCCCAAGGCAGACGGACCCTGCCCATTTTTTTGAGCCAGGATCGCTCGCTGGAAGGGAGTTGCGCCGGGATACGGTCCGGTCGGTAGGCTGTGGGGGCGTAAGTAATTGTATTCATAGTTCCTGAGCGGCAGTGATGGGATAGAACACCTCCGGCTGAGCCGAGAAGGCCTGACTGGCAGCATTGCGCAATGGTATTTTCGGTGCGGGCGCGGGAAACACCCAGGTATCTTCGGGCAACTCAACTCGTGCCTGAACCCGCAGGTACCACTCATGATGCAGGCTGGTATCGGAGTATTTGCCATTCCAGCGACGCGAAGCAGGGGTGCTTACATAAAGCAGAAGAGACCCCGGCCAGGCAATCTGAGCAGCGGGAATAACTGTCCGAGTGGTCTTCCGCAGGTCGGTTGCCAATACAGGCTCAGTCATGGGCGGATTGCCCCGCTGATAGACGGTTTCCGTGCTGTGAAGCCGACATTCCGCACGGATGCTGGCCCCCTCCTGACTCCCCAGCAAACCTGGCAGATGAGTTTCAATCCGTATCACCGTATTGGCTTTTCTTACCGCATAGGGAACCGGGTCGTGCATCAACAACTTTGCGTCAGGGTTGTAAAGGGGGTTGGTTTCGACCTTGATGGTAGGGCCGGCGAACAAACCGATCAGGCGATAAAAAGCTTCGTCCGGGTCCAGCAAATGGGGATGCCTGGTGTTGTCGCCGAAAGGACCGTTGCCAAGCCAGTCCTCCAGCGGTGTATTGCTGAGCCAGTAAACCACGCCGGCGCCGGTACCGATAAGCAGTAATGCCACCCATCCGAAAGGACCAAGCAGCGCGCTACCGCTGACAAAGAACCCCCCGACCACGCCGACAGCCGCACCGCTGGCCATCAGCAGGTACCCCCACATGGCGTCGTCGTTCCAACGCCACGCATGCCAAGCGTCATACAGGCAGATGCCGACCATCACCAAGCCTGCGGCAGTCTGGCCCATCAAACGAGCAGTGACATCGCGTACGACCTCGCTACTCAATTTTGCACCCAGCCACCGGGTAGCTTTGAGCTCCGGTAAAGTAAATATGGCCACTCGGGTAACGGCTACAATCGAATTGTTGCCAGCCATCTTGTATGTCAGTGCTTCCATGGCGACGAGTAGGTCAAGAACCGCTCCAGTCGTCCCAAGTCGCGTTCTGCTCTTCCCTTTTTCCTGTGTTGTAGCTTGGCTGGCACCGAGCTCGAGCCTCAAGTTATACAACTCCAACATCATCACCCCAGCCGGAAACACCTTCCCGTTGAGCGCCCGAAAAAGCGGATTATCCTGTTGGCTTTTCAGGTGCTTGGCGGCGTCCTGCAGACCACTTCTCGCCTGGTGTGCGTTCTGCCGTGCGGTAGCAGCATCAGCACTCGCGGTACGTACGCGAGCCTCCTGGAGGATTTCGTCCATGCGGGCTCGGATAGCTTCTCTCGTTGCACCCCTTGCTGCCGAGGAGGCTCTTCTGAGGTTATCCTGTGCTGCGGCGCTGCTTCGCTCAGCCAGCATTGCGTTGATTACGGCCTGGTTGAGCTCTTTTATGCTCTGAGCAGTTTTATGAGTGCGGGGCAATGCCAATACCAGATAGTCGCCACTTACCTGGGGCAGGCCCGCACGATTGGCCACTCGCTGATTGCTTGATGCCAGCAAGTTGCCCTGACTGTCGAGATATTCTCCATACATGCGTACCGGCCGCTGTTGATCAGCGGGCAGGTCGTCCAGACCGAACACATAGTAAGTACCGGCATTGGCGGCGCTGCGGCGGATCATTACTGCTTCACCGAAGCTTTCACGCAGCATGCCCCGCAGTTGCTCAAGCCCCATACCATGCAGGCGTAGGCGTGCGGGGCGTGCCTGGCTGGCGAGGCTGCTGCGCTGTGACTGCTCCGCCTGTCGGGCCTGACCCAGTTGCTGAGAGCGCCGCTGCGCTTCCTCTGCACTCCGCTGTTCGGCAGCTTGTGCCTGTTGTTGAGCCTGTTCAGCCGCTTGAGTTTGGCGTCTGGCCTGAGCCAGATCGCGCTGGCTCTCACCAAGCCGTCGTTGTGCATGGTCGAGGTCCCGGTCTGCCGTCCGTGACAGGTCTTGAGCCTGCTCCAAGGCCTCTTGCGCCGCGTTGACGGCACCCAGCAGATTGGCGTGTATCTGATGCAAGGCATTGGCTCCGGACTTCGCGCTCGCCACCAGAGCGTTGCTCAAACTACCGCCTTTCAGGAGACCAGCCATTACTGCGGCGTTCAGGGTTGTCGGCTCACCAGCAGGCGCTTCTTCATTTTCAAATGCAGCCAACTCGTCAGGGCGGAAACGACCATCGCCCGCGTTGGGCTCAGCAGGCTTTTGATAGGGTATCGTCAGACTTGCCAGATCCACTTCCGGCCAGAGCATCTTATGCAGAGGATGATTATCATCATCTGCCAGGCGGTTGATGAGCCTCTGACCGGGCGTTTCCCTTGAGGCGTACATTGTTCGATCGTTTACAGCATCCGCTATGCGCCCGCTGGGGGCCAGCGTGTCCAGCCGTGCTGGGGAGGCGGCGAGCAGGGGTAGCAGCTGGCTGGTGAAATAGAATTCGGCAAGATATTCGAAGCCGTCCAGGCTGAGGTGATCAGCCAGAGCTTGCTGGTAACAGCTGTTGTCCAGACAGAGACCGAGTAACTGCTGTGAACGCGCCAGGTGATCCCGAGCCAGCATTCTTTCCGGCGTCACGGTAAAGCGGTTGATGTCGCTCCTGCCTTTCTTGCTGAGCTTCTTGAGGCTCTCATGCAGAGGGTTGAGCTGGCCACCGATGGTCCGGGGCACCACCATCTGCTGCAGCAGCAACGCACTGCCATGGTGGGGGTACAGCGCGGCCCGCCGTATGCAGTTCTGCAATAACATCTGCTGGGTTTCGATACGCTGTTTCAGATGCCGAATCCGATACATTGGATCTTCCAGCAAGACGGCGCATAACTGGCGAGTACGAGCAGCCTGCAGTACATCTGTTTCGCTGGAGTGGGCTTCCCAGAGCCCAGCTTGTTCCGGGGTCTCGTTCTCATCAGCCTGGCTTGGAGAAAGATACTTTTCAACGCAGGTTTGAAGAGCGCTGGTTTCCAGCAAGAGGTCCGGTGGGGTTGGGTTGGCAGCTTCGCAACTGTCCGAGAACGCCTGAGCCAGGCTCTGCGCTTGCTGCGGCATCTCTCCCGACAGGTCGCAGATATAGCGTGCCGGGTGATCGAGCAACCACTCATAGCCGGGCTGGCGCTGCCGCTGCGGAGCGGCCAGGGTCACAGGGAACACATGCATGGCAAGGTTCAGGCGGGTTGCTGTTGGCCCCTGAGCAGCCGCTCTTCTTGCCACGTCGTGAAAGTCGTACCCAGAGAAGGCTTCAAGCATATCCAGGCCGTCGGGCTTGTCCTTATAGAGTCGCCCAAACTTCTCTCGCGAGGCACGCAGATCGAAGGACTGGCAGCGGCTGCGACGCAGTCCATTATCCTGTTCAAGGCGCTGCAAACGGACGGCATTGAGTTGCACCTCGGAGAAACACATCTGCACATCCGCCGTATGGAAGCCGTTCCACTGGACCGGAACCCAGATGTCATCCAGAGCTGTGCCGCTGGCCTGGCGCGCTCCATGGCGAAAACCTTCCTCCTGGCGGAACTGACGGATGTCGACGTCGTGATAGGTCGTCTTTCCATCCGATACGCGGACTTCCAGCTCGCGCCATAATCTCCCCCGGTAGAACACATAGATATAACCGCTGCGCACCAACACGGGTGTGCCCAGATCCTGTTCGCTCTTGCTTCCGGGCAAGGCGGTCATCGGCGCTATGGGTACGATCTGATTCCACTGGGTGTGATGCACGCTCTGCCGTGGAGTGGGACGAATATCCTCAAGCAAGGGCAGGCGAATAGGACTGCCTTCACTGGTGGCGATTTCGAGCCATAGATTGCGTTTGGGCTGGTTCTCCCAGTCCCATACGTGCAACACGCTACTGAAAGTGTCGCTGGTCTGGACTTCCGGCTTGTCCTGCTTCGTAAGCCACTCTTGCTCCTGCATGTTGGCTTCGTCGTAAATGACTAGGCGCTGACTGCTCGGATGATCCTTGCCGACGACCTGAACGATGAATTTGGCTGGCTCGCAGGCTGCCCCGCAACTGAGGGCGAAGACGTTGCTCATGAATAACGTTCCTTGTCTTTCACGCTTTGCCAGAGATGGGTTGTCAGGTACTCCAGCCGCTCCATCTCATTTGTTGGTGGCGGGTCCGCGGGGAGGTTACTGTCGGGATGCGCACAGCGAGCGTCGAGGTAGTTGTTCAGGGCCTCGGATGACACCAAGCCGAACCTTCGGCCCTCTTCCAGCCAGTTCCAGGCCTGGTTGAAGGACGGTACCGGATTCTTGCTCCACCATTGGTAGAGAAACCGTTCGGCTTGCTGTCGTTGCAGCGCCTCGGCGTGTTCGGAGCCGATATGAAAGGCCTGACGGTTGGCTTCGGGTCGCCAGTCCGGGGCCTCCGGATTTGTCATGGTGTGAAAACCAAGGGTATCTTCTGCCTCATCTCGCCAGGTACCACCATGCCAGCTCAACTGCTGGATTGGTCCGAACCAGGTCGCCAGCTCGCCAGACTGGGCTGAGAAGAAATAGCTGGCGGTACGCGGGCTGTAATAACGCAGCACGCCTTTGCGCTGACCAGCAAAGCGGATGATCAGAATATGTCTGAGGTGGAGCAGTAATAAGGCCGTCGGGTGTGGCGTGACGAGCAGCAGCCCTGGCCAGTCGTCAGGCTCGTCATTGAATGCCCTCAGCAGCCTGGGGTTGTGCTCGGCTCTGACAAGTAGCGGGCTTTGCGCTGAATAACCGGCCAATTCCGTTTCATCAAACAGACGGAAAGGGTCTGGCTGGTCCCCCCATTGATACAAGCGCTTGGGCAGCCCCTCATCGAAGTCGAGAAGCAGCCAGGTCGACAGTACAGTCATGCCGGCATCCCTTGGTCCGTAGCGCTTCGGCAGGGACAGTCGCTCAAAGGACACTGCAAGGGAGTGCCCCCTTCGGGTTTCTGGCAGAGCTCCACGATGGGAATGTCTTCTTGCAGGCGCTGCTCCAGCAGAGCGCCGGGAGCGGCCTCACCGGCTGGCATCACCTCACCCGGCACCAGCGGCCTGGCTCCTGAGCCCTGGCCTGCGCTGCCACCGGAATTCATCTTCACGCTCGGGCCAACCAGGGTGACGCCACCGGGGTCGAGCTTGACGAAACTGCCACCGACCTTGAAGGTGATTTCCGCGCCGGCTTCCAGCACCACTTTCATGCCGCTGGACAGGTGAATCTCCTGCCCTGCCTCGATGAACTGCCCCTGCCCAAGCTTTACATGCTGGTTGTTGGCGACGGTCAGGTGGTCATCCGCCTTGATTTCTGTTCTGCGGTCGGCGTGGGTGCGGTGGTGCTCTTCGGCCAGGTTCTCGGTGTAGCGGTTGGCCTCGATGCGTTCGTGGCGCTCGTTGCCGACGCGGATGCGCTGGTCGTGCTGGATGTTCTGATCCCAGTCGCGCTGGGCGTGGATGAAGATCTGCTCCTCGCCGGCCTTGTCCTCGATGCGCAGTTCGTTGAAGCCGTTGCCGCCGGGGCTGCTCA
>NZ_JAYJLH010000022.1:0-22429 GCF_051948695.1 Halopseudomonas sp. Lyrl_26 | reverse complement strand
ACAGGAGAGGCGCATGTTGTGTAGGAGCACCGCCCTCGGTGCGAAGAGTGAAGCCAGAACACCGAGCCGGCCGTTGTTCGCACCCGGGGCGGGTGCTCCTACGGTGGAAGCGTGTGTTGATTGTAGGAGCACCGCCCTCGGTGCGAAGGGTAAGCCAGAACACCGAGCCGGCCGTTGTTCGCACCCGGGGCGGGTGCTCCTACGGTGGGTTCGTGTTTGATTGTAGGAGCACCGCCCCCGGTGCGAAGGGTGAAGCCAGAACACCGAGCCGGCCCTTGTTCGCACCCGGGGCGGGTGCTCCTACGCAGGAGACGCGTGTTGGTTGTAGGAGCACCGCCCTCGGTGCGAAGGGTGAAGCCAGAACACCGAGCCGGCCGTTATTCGCACCCGGGGCGGGTGCTCCTACGCAGGAGACGCGTGTTGGTTGTAGGAGCACCGCCCTCGGTGCGAAGGGTGAAGCCAGAACACCGAGCCGGCCGTTGTTCGCACCCGGGGCGGGTGCTCCTACTCGAACAGCACCCCCAGCGCTTCATCCAGGCGGGTGACGGCAACCACCTGCATGCCCTTGGGGGCCTCCTTGGGGGCGTTGGCCTTGGGCACTATGGCGCGGGTGAAGCCATGCTTGGCTGCCTCCTTCAGGCGCTCCTGACCGCTGGGTACCGGGCGGATCTCGCCGGACAGTCCCAGTTCACCGAATACCATCAGATCCATCGGCAGCGGGCGGTTGCGCAGGCTGGAGATGACTGCGGCAAGCAGCGCCAGGTCGGCGGCGGTTTCCAGCACCTTGACCCCGCCGACCACGTTGACGAATACGTCCTGATCATAGGTGGCCACCCCGCCGTGGCGGTGCAGTACGGCGAGCAGCATGGCCAGGCGGTTCTGATCCAGCCCCAGGGTCACCCGCCGCGGGTTGCCCAGATGGCTGGCGTCGACCAGTGCCTGCACTTCAACCAGCATGGGTCGTGAGCCTTCCCAGGTAGACATGACCACACTGCCGGGGATGGGCGCGTCGTAGCGCGACAGGAAGATCGCCGAGGGGTTGGCTACCTCCTTCAGGCCCTTGTCGGTCATGGCAAAGACGCCGAGCTCGTTGACTGCGCCGAAGCGGTTCTTCACCGCACGCAGCATGCGCAGACGGCCATCGGATTCGCCCTCGAAATAGAGCACCGTGTCGACCATGTGCTCCAGTACGCGGGGCCCGGCCAGGGAGCCTTCCTTGGTCACGTGGCCGACCAGGAAGATCGCCGTGCCGCTCTGCTTGGCGAAACGTACCAGCAGGGCAGCGCTCTCGCGGACCTGGGCGACACCGCCGGGGGCCGACTGCAACTGCTCTGTGAAAATGGTCTGGATGGAGTCCACCACCATGACTCGGGGCTGCTCACGGCGGGCAGTGGCTATGATGTTCTCGATACAGGTCTCGGTCATGACCTTGAGCTGGTCCCGTGGCAGGCCGAGGCGTTCGGCGCGCATGGCCACCTGCTGCTGGGATTCCTCACCGGTCACATAGAGCGCGGGCATGTTGCGGGCCAGCTGACACAGGGTCTGCAGCAATATGGTGGATTTGCCGATACCCGGATCGCCGCCGATCAGCACCACGGATCCGCTGACCAGCCCACCGCCCAGTACCCGGTCCAGTTCCGAGGAGCCGCTGGGCTGGCGTGGTGTTTCCTCCGTGGAGACCTCGGCCAGGGTCTTTACCTGCGCGGCTTCGCCGGCCCAGTGGCTGCTGCGTCCGGCACTGCTGCCGCCGACCGGGGTAGTGTCGATAACCGTCTCCACCAGTGTGTTCCAGGCCTGGCATTCCGAGCATTGGCCGGCCCATTTGCTGAAGGTGGCACCGCATTCGGTGCAGCCGTAGAGTCGCTTGTTCTTCGCCATCGTTGATCCAGTTGGAGTTCGTGCAGCGCTCACTATACCGGTCACCATCGAATAAATCCGGTGGTGGTTGGCGATATCGAGCCGGGCCGCCGCCAGCCCGTCGGCCCCGGCGCTGGGGTATACTGTGCGCCCCCGAAACCGACCCCCGGTAATCCATGCAAGAATGTGAAACTCCTTTCGGCGTGTTGACGCTCGACCGCTATCCGCCGACCGCCAACCCAACCTTGCAGGCCTGGGATGCGGCAGATCTCCATTTGCTGCAGCAGTGCCATCCGGGGGCTGGCGGGCGAGTGCTGGTGATCAATGACAACTTCGGCAGCCTGGCCTGCGCCCTGGCCCGGGGCGGCTGTCAGGTCACCAGCTGGAGCGATTCCTTTCTTGCCGAGCGGGCCCTGCGACTGAATCTGGAACGCAATACATTGGCCGCCGAGCAGGTGGACTTTGTCGACAGCCAGCAGCTCCCAGTCGGGCCGGTGGACCGCGTTCTGCTGCGCATTCCCAAGAGCCTGGCTCTGCTGGAAGACCAGCTGAGCCGGCTGCGCCCGCTGCTGGGTGCCGGCGTGACGGTGATAGCCGGCGCCATGCTCAAGCACCTGCCGCCCACGGCGGGTGGTCTGCTGGAGCGCTATATCGGCCCCTATCAGGCGAGCCTGGCCTGGAAGAAATCCCGCCTGCTGATCGCCATTACTAGCGAAGACCCTGCACCGAAGACTCCTGATCTGGTCACCCGGTACGAGCTGGCAGATACCGGCGTTCTGCTGACCAACCGGCCCGGCGTCTTCTCCCGGGATCGACTGGATATAGGGACTCGGGTGCTGCTGCCCTGCATCCCTGTCGATGTGAAGGCAGCACGGATCGTGGATCTGGGCTGCGGCAATGGCGCTCTGGGTATCCAGGCCGCGTTGTACAATCCCGATGCGCAGCTGAGCTTTATTGACGAATCCTATGCGGCGGTGGCCTCGGCCCGGGACAACTTTGCCGCAGCCTTTCCCGGGCGGCAGGCGCAGTTCCGGGTCGCCGATGGTCTGCTGGATGCTGTGCCGGGCTCGGCCGATCTGGTGCTGTGCAACCCGCCATTTCACCAGCAGCAGGTCATAGGTGATGAGATCGCCATGCGCCTGTTCCAGCAGAGCCGGCGGGCACTGGTCGAGGGCGGCGCGTTGCTGGTGGTGGGCAATCGGCATCTGGGCTACCACGTCAAGCTGCGGCGATTCTTCCGCCGCGTCGAGCAGGTAGGGGGCAATGCCAAGTTCGTGGTGCTGCGGGCCAGCTGAGCGGGTCAGTGGTAGAGGGCGGCCAGCTCGCGCTCGGCCAGTGCCTCGTCACCCAGGTTGAGCATGATCAGGCGCTTGAGGTGGCTGATCGAGTCCAGATCGATGTGTTGACACTCCAGCCCCACCAGTCCCTCGCGGGCGAAGGCCATGCGGACGTCCATATGGATATGCTCGACAGGTGATAGTTCGATCACGGCATGGAACGGCTGATCAGGCTGGATCCGGGACCAGCCATCCGGCTGGAGTATCAGCAGACCGCGCAGGGAAATATCCACCAGCCCGGCCACCGCATGCCAGTCCTCCTGGTGCAGACGGACGGGGGCATCGAAGGGGATACGGCTGAAACGGCGGCGGTCATCAGGCATGGCGGCCCTCACTGATGGAGTGGGCATTGGGCTGAGTATAGTCGCTGGCAGGTGGGGTACGGGATTGTGCGACGATGTGTAGCGGAGGGGCTGCAGGCGTAGCGCAGATGCGCTACGCCGCGGGTTGGCGAGCCGTGATCGGACTCGCCGATACCTCGGATCAGACCACGCCTTGGGCCAGCATGGCGTCGGCTACCTTGACGAAGCCGGCGATGTTGGCGCCCTTGACGTAATCGATGTAACCATCCTCGCACTTGCCATAGCGCTCACAGGCCGAGTGGATGGATTGCATGATGGCGTGCAGGCGGGTATCGACTTCGCCATCGGTCCACTGCATGCGCATGGCGTTCTGGCTCATCTCCAGACCGCTGACAGCGACGCCGCCGGCGTTGGCTGCCTTGCCCGGGGCGAACAGGATGCGGGCTTCCTGGAAGACGTCGATGGCCTCCAGGGTCGAGGGCATGTTGGCACCCTCGGCGACGCAGAAGCAGCCGTTGGCGACCAGCGTGCGCGCGTCATCCCCATTGAGCTCGTTCTGGGTAGCGCAGGGCAGGGCTATGTCACAGGGCAGGTGCCAGGGGCGCTGACCGGCGAGGAACTCCAGATTCAGCTCATTGGCCATGTCCAGCAGGCGGGCGCGGCGCTCGTTCTTCAGATCCATCAGGTAGTGCCACTGTTCGGTGGTCATGCCCTCGGGGAAGTACAGGGTGCCACCGGAGTCGGATACCGAGATGACCTTGGCACCCAGTTCCATGGCCTTCAGTGCCGCGTACTGCGCCACGTTGCCGGAACCGGAAATCGCCACGCGCTTGCCTTCGAAGCTGCGGTTGCACTCCTTGAGCATTTCCTCGGTGAAATACACGCAGCCGTAACCGGTTGCTTCGGGACGGATCAGGCTGCCACCGTAGGTCAGGCCCTTGCCGGTCAGTACCGAAGTGAATTCGTTGCGCAGGCGCTTGTACTGGCCATACAGGAAGCCGATCTCCCGGGCACCGACGCCGATGTCGCCGGCGGGGATGTCCAGATTCTCGCCGATGTGGCGCGACAGCTCGGTCATGAAGGACTGGCAGAAGCGCATCACTTCAGCGTTGCTCTTGCCCTTGGGGTCGAAGTCCGAGCCGCCCTTGCCGCCGCCCATGGGCAGGGTGGTCAGCGCGTTCTTGAATACCTGCTCGAAGGCCAGGAACTTGAGCACGCCCAGGTTGACCGAGGGGTGGAAACGCAGGCCGCCCTTGTACGGGCCGATAGCGCTGTTCATCTGCACGCGGTAGCCGCGGTTGACGTGAACCTGACCGTTATCATCCATCCACGGCACGCGGAACATGATGACCCGCTCGGGCTCGATCAGGCGCTCGATGATGCCCGCCTTGAGGTACTTGGGGTTTTCTTCCAGGAACGGCCACAGTGTGGACAATACCTCTTCGGCTGCCTGGTGGAATTCGGGTTGGTCTGGATCGCGCAGCTTCAGGTGCGCCAGGCAGGCGTTCAGGGTGTCAGTCATGGAAGTCTCTTTTTTGCAAGTTTAAGACGTAATGGCGCAAATTTATCAGAGGCGAGTGCACTCTGAAATAGCAGGGAAAGAAATTTCTGCACCCTTTCTGCGCTATTGATTGGAGGAGAAAGCTCAGCGCCACCCACGCCCGGGGGTGGGTTTTTCATGCTATATGATTGTTTTGCAAGAATTTTTTCTGATTCGGGAGGGCTGCATTGCCTGCGCCATTCGGTCGCAGGCAATGCACCAGAAAAGTTCCCGAAAAATGTGACTTTTCTCAGGCCAGCTTCTTGTAGCGTACGCGATGCGGCTGGGCAGCGGCCTCGCCCAGGCGTTTCTTGCGGTCTTCTTCGAACTCGGTGTAGTTGCCCTCGAAGAATACCACCTTGGCGTCGTCCTCGTAGGAGAGGATGTGGGTGGCGATCCGGTCAAGGAACCAGCGGTCGTGGGAGATGACGATGGCCGAGCCGGGAAAGTCCAGCAGAGCCTCTTCCAGCGCGCGCAGGGTTTCCACGTCCAGATCGTTCGAGGGTTCGTCGAGCAGCAGCACGTTGCCGCCCTGCTTCAGCGTCAGCGCCAGGTGCAGACGACCGCGTTCACCGCCGGACAGATCCTTGACGAACTTCTGCTGGTCGGCGCCCTTGAAGTTGAAGCGTCCGACGTAGCCGCGGGAGGGCACTTCGTAGCTGCCCACGGTGATCATGTCGAAGCCGTCGGAGACCTGTTCCCAGACGGTCTTGTTGCCATCAAGGTTGTCCCGGCTCTGATCCACGCTGGCGATCTTCACCGTTTCACCAATGATGATCTCACCGCTGTCGGGCTGTTCCTTGCCGGTGATCATGCGCAGCAGGGTCGACTTGCCTGCTCCGTTGCCACCGATCACCCCAACGATGGCGCCCTTGGGAATGCTCAGACTCAGGTCGTCGATCAGTACACGGTCGCCATAGCTCTTGGTGACGTTGTGCAGCTCGATGACCTTGTCACCCAGTCGCGGACCGGCGGGAATATAGATCTCGTTGGTTTCGCTGCGCTTCTGGAATTCCTGCGACTGCATCTCTTCGAAGCGTTGCAGACGGGCCTTGGACTTGGCCTGACGCCCCTTCACGCCCTGGCGTACCCACTCCAGCTCGGCCTTCATGGCCTTGGCATGGGCGGCTTCCTGCTTGGCCTCCTGCTCCAGACGGGCGGACTTGGATTCCAGCCACTGGGAGTAGTTGCCCTCGAAGGGGATGCCATGGCCGCGGTCCAGCTCGAGAATCCAGCCGGCGACATTGTCGAGGAAGTAACGGTCGTGGGTGATGGCTACCACGGTACCCGGGAAGTCGTGGAGGAAACGCTCCAGCCAGGCGACCGAGTCGGCGTCCAGGTGGTTGGTGGGTTCGTCCAGCAGCAGCATGTCCGGCGCGGACAGCAGCAGACGGCACAGGGCGACGCGGCGCTTCTCACCACCGGACAGGTGGCCGATCACCGCATCCCACGGCGGCAGCCGCAGGGCGTCGGCGGCCACTTCCAGCTGACGGTCGAGGTTGTGCCCATCTGCGGCCTGGAGGATGGCCTCCAGCCTGGCCTGCTCGGCGGCCAGGGCGTCGAAGTCCGCATCCGGCTCGGCATAGGCGGCGTAGACTTCATCCAGACGGGCCTGGGCGTCCTTGATCTCACTCACGGCCTCCTCGACGATCTCGCGCACGGTCTTGTCCGCATCCAGCTCCGGCTCCTGGGGCAGGTAGCCGACCTTGATCCCGGGCATGGGCCGGGCTTCGCCATCGAACTCCTTGTCAACGCCGGCCATGATGCGCAGCAGGGTGGATTTGCCCGCGCCGTTGAGGCCGAGCACGCCGATCTTGGCACCGGGGAAGAACGACAGGGAAATGTCCTTGAGGATCTGCCGTTTGGGCGGCACTACCTTGCTCACCCGATGCATGCTGTATACGTATTGGGCCATGTGGAAATAACCTTGATTACGAAATAGAGGGAGTGGCACCTCGAACGGGTGCGGAATGGTGGGCAAGGCTAGCTGAAGTCGGGGGTGAGGGCAAATGTGGCACCATGAACCCAACCATTCGACCGCCTGAATCCTTTTCATGTGCCAGTCTGTAACGGTTTGAGGTAAAATGCGGCCTCTTTTTTATTTGTACATCTCTGGCAGAGGGCCGTGACATGTTTAGCCGTTCCAACGATATTGCCTCCTTCGACCCCGAGCTGTGGTCTGCTATGCAGCAGGAAGCTCAGCGGCAGGAAGAGCACATCGAGCTGATCGCTTCCGAGAACTACACCAGTCCTGCGGTCATGCAGGCGCAGGGTTCGGTGCTCACCAACAAGTATGCCGAAGGTTACCCGGGCAAGCGTTACTACGGCGGCTGTGAGTTTGTCGACGTGGCCGAGCAGCTGGCGATCGACCGTGCCAAGGCCCTGTTCGGTGCCGATTACGCCAACGTTCAGCCCCATGCCGGCTCCCAGGCCAACAGTGCCGTGTTCCAGGCGCTGCTGCAGGCCGGTGATACCGTACTGGGCATGAGCCTGGCCCACGGTGGCCACCTGACCCACGGCGCAGCGGTCAACTTCTCCGGCAAGATGTACAACGCCATCCAGTACGGTATCGACACCGAGACCGGTCTGATCGACTACGACGAGGTCGAGCGCCTGGCTGTCGAACACAAGCCGAAGATGATCATTGCCGGCTTCTCTGCCTATTCCCAGATTCTGGATTTCGCCCGCTTCCGCGAGATCGCTGACAAGGTCGGTGCCTACCTGTTCGTCGACATGGCCCACGTGGCCGGTCTGGTCGCCGCTGGCGTCTACCCCAACCCGGTGCCCTACGCTGACGTGGTCACCACCACTACCCACAAGACCCTGCGTGGCCCCCGCGGTGGTCTGATCCTCGCCCGCGCCAACGAGGAGCTGGAGAAGAAGCTGAATTCCGCCGTATTCCCCGGTGGTCAGGGTGGTCCGCTGATGCACGTGATTGCTGCCAAGGCCATCTGCTTCAAGGAAGCCATGAGCGACGAGTTCAAGGCCTACCAGCAGCAGGTAGTGAAGAATGCCCAGGCCATGGCCGGCGTCTTCATCGAGCGCGGCTTCGACGTGGTTTCCGGTGGCACCCAGAACCACCTGTTCCTGCTGTCCCTGATCAAGCAGGACATCACCGGCAAGGATGCGGACGCCGCCCTGGGTCGCGCCTTCATCACCGTGAACAAGAACGCGGTGCCGAACGATCCCCGTTCGCCCTTCGTGACCTCGGGTCTGCGCATCGGTACTCCTGCCGTTACCACCCGTGGTTTCAAGGAAGCCGAGTGCCGCGAGCTGGCCGGCTGGATCTGCGACATCCTGGACAACATGGGTGACGAGTCCGTGGTGGATCGGGTGCGCGATCAGGTCAAGGCCATCTGCGCCCGCTTCCCGGTGTACGTCGACTGATTCGACTGCGCCCAAGCTAGCTCAGACCCCCTGTCGGTAATCCGGCAGGGGGTTTTTTATTGCAATTTGTACCGGGCTGGGTAGGCTGGGGTGATCGGGACTGCGGAGATAAGGACATGCGCAACGCGGCAATCGGCCTGATACTGATGCTGGCAGGGATGGGCGTACTGCGGGCCGAGGGCAAGCCGGAAGTGAATCTGGTTTTCCTCGGGTTTGCCGGGTACTCGGAGTTGTCGCCCTCCGGTGAGGTGGTCGGCCGCGGCGTGGAGATGGTGGAGAGGATCTTCGCCGAGGCAGGCTACCCGATAAGGAAGTCGATACTCCCGGCGGCACGCATCTGGCGGGGGCTGGAGAACGGCAGCATCCATGCCTGGCCGGGCATCTTCAACAAGCCCGGGCTCATCGAGCACACCATCCAGACCGAACGCGATCTGGGCTATGTCGGCATCAACCTCTATTACCTGCCGGGGCGGGCGCCCCCTGTATGGCCGGATGACCTGCGTAACGGCAGCGTCATCACCATCACCAACTACACCTATACCGAGGAGCTGCGCAATCTGCTGGCAGATCCGTCGCGCAATCTGTCGATTCTTCGCAGCAATTCACATACCGGGGCAGTGAAGATGCTCAGGCAGGGGCGAGGGGATTATCTGCTGGATTATCGCAGCCAGGTGCAGTCGGCACTGGGGTCGCTGGAGATGGAACCCTTGCCCTGGGTGCCGGTAGTGGAATTGCCGATGCGGCTTCTGCTGTCACGGCATTCGGGCTTTGCAGAGCAGCTCAAACAGGATCTGGATGAAGCCTTCGACCGCCTGAAGGCGAGGGATGCACAGATGGAGGTGAATCTCTGATCAACGCAGGCAGACGGGCCGAGGCCCGCCTGCTGCAGGTGGCTCAGTCGCGACGCAGGTTCAGCGTGCTCAGGGTGCGCTCGCGCACCTTCTTGAGCAGTTCGGCGTCCTCGACCAGGGACTGGCCATAGGAGGGCACCAGTTCCTTCATGCGGCTCTGCCATTGGGCTGAGGCCATGCGCTCGGGGAAGCAGCGCTCCAGCACATCGATCATGGCCTGCACCGCCGTGGAGGCCCCGGGGGAGGCGCCCAGCAGTGCAGCCAGGGTGCCATCCTTCGCGGCGACGATTTCGGTACCGAACTCGAGCTTGCCGTGGCCCTTGGCGTCCTTCTTGATGATCTGTACCCGCATGCCGGCATTCTGCAGGGTCCAGTCTTCTTCCTTGGCGTCAGGGAAGAAGTTGCGCAGGGAGGCCACACGGCTCTTGTGCGACTGCAGTGATTCGGCGATCAGATAACGGGTCAGGTCCATGTTGTCGCGACCCACCGCCATCATCGGCGCCAGGTTGTTGGGCTTGACCGAAGTGAACAGATCCAGCACCGAGCCCTTTTTCAGGAACTTGGTAGTGAAACCGGCAAAGGGGCCGAACAGCAGTGCGGGCTGGCCGTTGATGATCCGGGTGTCCAGGTGGGGCACCGACATGGGCGGAGCGCCCACGGCTGCCTTGCCGTACACCTTGGAATGGTGCTGCTCGACGATTTCCTGTTTCTTGCATACCAGCCATTGACCGCTGACCGGGAAGCCGCCGTATCCCTGGCTCTCGTCGATCCCGGACTTCTGCAGCAGGGGCAGGGCGCCGCCACCGGCGCCGAGGAACACGAAGTTAGCCTTGAATACCTTGTCTTCGCCGCTCTGTTCGTCGCGCACGGTGACACGCCAGCGACCGCTCTTGCTCTTGCGCAGGCTCTTGACCGAATGGCTCAGGTGCAGCTGGAAGTTGTCCAGGCTGGTGAGGTGCCGGACCATGTTACGGGTCAGGGAGCCGAAGTCGACGTCCGAACCATACTCTACCCGGGTGGCGGCGATGGGCTGGTTGAGCTGGCGCTGCTGCATGACCAGCGGCATCCACTCGGCGATCTGTTCCGGCGACTCGCTGTACTGCATGTCTGCGAACAGGTGATGGGCGCTGAGCAGTTCATGCCGCTTGCGCAGGAAGGCAACGTCCTTTTCACCCCAGACGAAGCTCTGATGGGCGGTGGGATTGATGAACTTGGTGGGCGCCGGCAGTATCTGCTGCTCCACGAGGTGGGACCAGAACTGCAGGGTCACCTCGAAGTTGGCATTGATAGACAACGCGCGGTTGATAGTGATGCTGCCATCATCGGCTTCGGGGGTGTAGTTCAGCTCACAGTAACCGGCGTGCCCAGTGCCGGCATTGTTCCAGCCATCCGTGCTCTCGTGAGCAACGTGATCCAGACGTTCGACCAGGGTAATGGCCATATGCGGATCCAGCTGTTTGAGCAACATTCCGAGCGTGGCGCTCATGACGCCACCACCGACAAGCAATACGTCTACATCTTTTGCTGTCATTAACATGTCGCCTCTTACAAAAAACTGCGCGTATCATACCCGTTTTATCTCACCGGGTGTCATAAGCTTTAGGACTATTCAAACGGGTGTTTAGTGGGGGAAGGGCTGAAGTGTCGGCCGAGGGAATACCCTGATTCTAGACCCTTTTTGTGCCGAGGGCGGGCATTTGTTCGCACCCGGGGCGGGTGCTCCTACGACTAAGGTGCAGGGTCCGATTTTACCGGGGTGGTTGGGCCCAATTGTAGGAGCACCGCCCCCGGTGCGAAGCGGACCGGCATTTGTTCGCACCCGGGGCGGGTGCTCCTACGACTGAGGTGCAGGGTTCGATTTTACCGGGGTGGTTGGGCTCAATTGTAGGAGCACCGCCCCCGGTGCGAAGCGGACCGGCATTTGTTCGCACCCGGGGCGGGTGCTCCTACGACTGAGGTGCAGGGTTCGATTTTACCCGAGGTGGTTGGGCTCAATTGTAGGAGCACCGCCTCGGTGCGAATTGGGGCGGGCATTTGTTCGCACCCGGGGCGGGTGCTCCTACGGCGAAGGTGCAGGGTTCGATTTTACCCGGGGAGCTAGATTGTAGGAGCACCGCCTCGGTGCGAACCGGGCGAGCACCTGTTCGCACCGGGGCGGGTACGGCTGTCCCGCCGGTTCAATCCTCCAGCCCCAGTTTCTTCAACCGGTAGCGCAGCGAGCGGAAGGTCAGCCCGAGGCGGCGGGCGGCGGCGGTCTTGTTCCAGCGGGTTTCTTCCAGGGCCTGGGTCAGGGCCTTGCGTTCGATGTCATCAAGGAAGTCCTCCAGCGAGTCGATCTGGGTCAGGTCGGTTTCGTCGCCGGGAACCGGGGCGGTGTTGAGCTGGATATCCGCCGCGGTAATGACGTCGTTGTCGCACAGGGTGAAGGCGCGCTCGAGGATGTTTTCCAGTTCCCGCACGTTGCCGGGGAAGCGGTAGTTGCTCAGACGTTCCATGCAATCGGGGTGAACATTCGGCGGCTCCACGCCGACCCTGGCGGCAAGTTGCTGCAGTATGTGCCGGACCATCAGCGGGATATCCTCGCGCCGCTCACGCAGCGGGGGTACGCGCAGCTCGATGACATTGAGACGGTAGAACAGATCCTGGCGGAAGCGGCCTTCGGCCACTTCCAGGGCAAGATCCTTGTGGGTCGCGCACAGCAGGCGGACGTTGACCGTTTCCTCCTGCTGGGTGCCGACCGGGCGTACGGCCTTTTCCTGGATCGCACGCAGCAGCTTGACCTGCATGGCCAGCGGCAGGTCGGCGACCTCGTCGAGGAACAGGGTGCCGCCACAGGCTGCCTGGAACAGGCCGGGCTTGTCCGCCACGGCGCCGGTGAAGGCGCCCTTGCGGTGGCCGAAGAATTCGCTCTCCATCAGCTCGGAGGGAATGGCCCCGCAGTTGACCGGCACGAAGGGGTGACAGGAACGGGGACCCAGCTCGTGGATTCGCCGGGCCACCAGCTCCTTGCCGCTGCCGGACTCGCCACTGATATAGATGGGCGCCTCGCTGCGGGCCAGCTTGAGGATCTGACGCCGCATCTGCTGGATCGGCGGCGAGGTGCCGAGGATGGGGTCGTCGTCCGCAGTGGCAGCGTCGGCCTTCTGCCTGGGGCCGGTCAGGCGCAGGGCGGTGTTGATCAGCTCGCGCAGACGCTGCAGTTCCACCGGCTTGGTAACGAAGTCGAAGGCCCCGGACTTGAGCGCGTTGATGGCGGTGTCCAGGCTGCCGTAGGCGGTGATCATGGCCACCGGGGTGGCAGGGTAATGCTGCTGTATGTGCCGGACTATGCTCAGCCCTTCGCCATCGGGCAGGCGCATGTCGGTCAGGCAGAGATCAAACTGCTGTCGGGCCAGCAGGTCGAGGGCTTCGGCGACCGTTGTGGCAGTCCGGGTCTGGACGTTCATGCGGCCGAGGGTCAGATCCAGAAGCTCGAGAATGTCCGGCTCGTCGTCAATGATCAGTGCCAGCGGTTTGTTCACTGGATGCTCCGTGCGTAAAAACTATCTGACCGACATCATACCAGTCGTTTGGGGTGGGCGAAGACAATCCGCATGCAGCTGCCCCGGGGTTCCAGTCGCCGGTACTCCAGTCGCGCCTGGTTGCTCTCACACAGTTCCCTGGAGATATACAGGCCCAGTCCCGTGCCGGTGCTTTCGGTGGTAAAGAAGGGCTCGAAGACCTGGGGTATGTTGCGGTCGTCGATTCCGGGACCGTGATCTATCACTTCGAGAATCGGCAGACCGCTTTCCCGGTCCTCATACAGCTTCAGCCAGATGGTGCGGGGGCTGCCGGGTTCGCCGCTGTAGCGGAAGGCGTTCTGGCAGAGATTGGTCAGCACCTGGTTGAGCTGGTTCGGGTCCATGCGGGTGAGTACGCCTTCCTTCTCGAACTCGCACTCGATGATGTCGGTGCTGGGATTGGCCAGCTCGTAGTCGCGGACGAAATGCGCCAGCCACAGGGTCAGATCCAGCAGCTGGGGATCGCTCTGGCGGCGGCGGGACAGTTCCAGCACGGTTTCTATCACCCGGTTCATGCGGCGGGAATGCTGCTGGATGATGTCGGTGAGGCGGCGATCCTGGTCCTGGAAGCTGGGGGATTCGGCCAGCAACTGCGCCGCATGGCTGATGGCGCTGAGGGGGTTGCGGATCTCGTGGGCAATGCTGGCGGTCAGCCGCCCCAGGGAAGCCAGCTTGAGTTGCTGGGCCTGCTGCGCCACCACGGTGTTGTCATCCAGAAATACCAGGGTCGACTCGTTATCCTCTTCGGGCAGGCGCTTGAAGCTGGCCATGATTTCAACGCCGCCCACGTGATTGCGGAAGGGCAGACCGCGGATGCTGGGGTTGATCTGCCACTGGCGCAGGCGCTGGCCCAGCTCCGGTGCCAGTCGGTCCACCTCCATGCCACGGATCACCGCCTTGCCCAGCATCTGCGCCGCCGCTTCATTGGCCAGCAGGACCTGATGGTTGTTGTTGAGCACCATGATGCCGGTACGCATGCGCTGGATGATCACCTGGTTGAGCTTTTCCAGGCTGGCCAGGCTGGCGGCGTGCTGTTGAGCCAGGCTTTCCGAATGACGCAGGCGGCGGCTGAGGCGCTGCACGAACAGGGCAACGGCAAAATAGATGCAGCCCAGCACGCCGACCTGCAGGTAGTTCTGGTTCAGCGCGGGATCGGAGAGGCTGAGGAAGAAGGTCAGGTAGATGAGCGCCATGCTGGCCAGTGCCGCCAGCAGCAGGCCGATGCGCCCATGCAGCAGGATGTTGCCCGAGGCCACCGGAATGATCAGCAGGTTGCCCAGACCGCTGGCGGCGCCGCCAGCTGCGTAGAACAGCATGGACAGGAGGAAGATATCCAATGCAGCGAGCACGAACAGATGGATGTCCTTCTTGCCCTGATGCAGCAACAGTGCGATGAGCACGTTGACGATCAGGTAGATCCAGCTGAGGCTCTCGTAGAGGTCCGCGTTGCGCAGGTCGATCAGCCCATCGCGCAGGGCGGAGCTGGTCAGCAGGGTGAGGAAGAACCCCAGTACCACCCGATAGATATTGTAAACACGCAATATTTTCGGGCGTTGGGAGTCAACCGTATCAGGTGCGCTGGTCCACATCGCGATGCTCGCTGCAGCAATACCATTTGCCGTCCTGGTACAGGGCCAGGTTTTCCGGGAGATGCAACTGACACTGGGCGCAGCGGACCATACGCTCTGGCTCGGGGGCGTCGTGGCGCCGCGATTCGGCCCTGGCCGCCTTGAAGCGACGCCACAGCAGGTAGGCCACGTAGGCCAGTGCCAACAGAATGAGAAACCTGATCAAGCCCATGTGTACCGTTGTCCCTATGAAAACAGCCCGTAGTGTATCCCACCGGGGCACTGTACCAAACAGATCTGTCGCCCTCGTTGCGACGCCTTCGGGCTTGATCGACAATATGCCCATTATCGAGACAGGAGATCGGCGATGACAGCCCGTGTGCGAATGGTTTTGGCTCAACTCAACCTGCGGGTCGGTGATATTCACGGCAACCTGCAGCGTCTGGTGGACGCGGCGATCCGCGCGCGGGATGAGCTGCAGGCGGATGCCATCATGTTCCCCGAGCTGGCGCTGTGCGGCTATCCGCCGGAGGACCTGCTGCTGCGTTCGAGCATGCAGCAGCGCATTGAGCGCGCGTTGGCGGAGCTGGCCGAACGGGTGCCGGACATCCACATACTGGTCGGCTACCCCTGGCAACAGGACGGTCACTGCTTCAACCGCGCGGCGCTGCTGTTCAATGGCCAGGTGCAGGCGACCTACGACAAGCAGAAGCTGCCGAACTACAAGGTGTTCGACGAAAAGCGCTACTTTGCCGAGGGCGACAGCGCCTGCGTCACCGAGATCAAGGGGCTCAAGGTGGCCCTGAGCGTATGCGAGGATATCTGGCACCCCGAGCCCATGCAGCAGGCGCGGGAGGCCGGAGCCAGGCTGATGCTCAATATCAATGCGTCGCCGTTCCACATGGGCAAGCAGATCGAGCGGGAGGACACCCTGCGCCTGCGCTGTGCCGAAGGTGGCATGCCGGTCCTCTATGTCAACCAGATCGGCGGGCAGGACGAGCTGGTATTCGACGGCGGGTCCCTGGCCATGGCGGCCAATGGGGATATCGCCCTGCGTGCGCCGGCATACGACGAAGGGCTGTTTGCGGTGGACGTGGACTTCGACGAGCAGGGCGTGCGATTGCAGCAGGGCCGGCTCGAGCCGCTGCCGGAGCTGGAGGCCAGCATCTATCAGGCGCTGGTGGTCGGCGTTCGCGACTACATCGGCAAGAATGGCTTCAAGGGCGTATTGCTGGGGCTGTCCGGCGGTATCGACTCGGCCCTGACCATGGCGGTAGCGGTGGATGCCCTCGGGGCGGAGCGGGTGGAAGCGGTGATGATGCCCTACCACTACACCTCGGAAATCAGCATCCATGATGCCGCCGAGCAGGCCACCCAGCAGGGGGTGATCTACCGGGTACTGCCGATCGCCCCCATGGTAGAGAGCTTCATGGCGACGCTGGCCCCGGTGTTCGAGGGTACTCAGCGTGATACCACCGAGGAGAATCTGCAGGCACGCTGCCGTGCCGTGTTGCTGATGGCCCTGTCCAACAAGAGCGGGGCCCTGGTGCTGACCACCAGCAACAAGAGCGAGTCGGCGGTGGGCTACTCGACCCTGTACGGCGACATGGCCGGGGGCTTCTGTGTGCTCAAGGATGTGCCCAAGACCATGGTCTATCGGCTGGCCGAGTACCGTAACAGCCTCGGACCGGTGATTCCGCAGCGGGTCATCGACCGCCCGCCGTCAGCCGAGCTGGCGCCCGGGCAGAAGGACGAGGATTCCCTGCCGCCCTATCCGGTGCTGGACGAGATACTGCGCCTGTACGTGGAGCAGGATCAGTCGGCGGACGACATTGTCAGAGCGGGTTTCGACGCGGAGCTGGTGCACAGGGTGCTGACCCTGGTGGACCGCAACGAGTACAAGCGGCGCCAGGCGCCGATAGGCCCCCGAGTGACGCAGCGCGGCTTTGGTCGAGATCGGCGGCTGCCGATTACGGCCAGGTGGGCGTTGGAGAGCTAACAGCGACCCGGGAGGGACGGCATCGGCTCGTCCATTTCATCGAGCTGGTGCTCGACGTTCCCGGGAAGCTCGACGTTCCCGGGAGTTCAACGTTGCCGGGAGGGTGTTCCGGGGGTTGCCTGGGAGGGGCGAGCACTGGCTCGTCCACTTCATCGAGCTGGTGCTCGACGTTCCCGGGAGTTCTACGTTTTCGGGAAGCTCCGTGTTCTCGGGAGTGGGGAGTCCGGGGTTGCCTGGGAGGGGCGAGCACTGGCTCGTCCATTTCATCGAGCTGGTGCTCGACGTTCCCAGGAAACGCGACCAGGAAGCTCGACGCTCCCCGGTGGTAGCGTTCAGTCAAACAATCCGAAGGTCATGCGGCTCCAGATCGAGCGCTTGGGCTGCTGCTCTTCCCGCTGGGGTGCGCGGATGTCCTTGGGCAGTGCGCTGCGGGCATTCTGGTACTGCTGCTCCATCTCCCGCTCCATCTGTGTCTCGCGGTTCATCGACGGCGGGGTCAGTGCCTTGTCCAGCAGGCCGGTGGTCATGGACTTGAACCAGCCCGCATCCTTCTGTGCCGGCTCCACATGGTGACGGAACTCGCCACCCTTCAGGCTCGGGTGATCGGGGTAGTTGGTCTGCAGGGTCAGCAGGGCGTTGTCGGCCAGATCATCCATTGCCAGTCGGCGGTAGGCTTCCACCATCAGCGCCAGGCCGTCACCTACTGCCGGGGTCTGCTGGAAATTCTCGACAATGTAACGGCCACGGTTGGCCGCCGCCACATAGGCGCCACGCTTGAGATAGTAGTGGCCGACGTGGGCATCGTAGGCTGCCAGCAGGTTGCGCAGGTAGACCATGCGCAGGCGGGCATCCGGCGCATAGCGACTGTCCGGGTAGCGGCTGACCAGCTGAGCGAACTCGTTGAAGGAGTCGCGGGCGGCGCCCGGGTCGCGGCGGGTCATGTCCAGGGGCAGGAAGCGCTCGAACAGGCCGCGGTCACGGGTGAAGGAGGTCATGCCACGCATGTAGTAGGCGTAGTCCACATCGGGATGCTGCGGGTGCAGACGGATGAAGCGGTCTGCCGAGGACTTGGCGGCCTCCAGCTCCATGCTCTGGTAGTAGGCGTAGATCAGCTCCAGCTGGGCCTGTTCGGCAAAGCGGCCGAAGGGGTAGCGCGACTCCAGCGCGCGGAGCGAATCGATTGCCATGCTGTAGTTGTTGGCATCCAGATTCTTCTGGGCCATCGCATACAGTTCGGACTCGCTGAGAGACTCATCCAGTACGTTTGCCTTGTTTGATGAGCAGGCTGCCAGCAGTACCACCAGACCCACCAGCATGAGATGTTTTATCGACATATGTTGACATCCGGAGGGACGACCTTGTGCTGTTGCCGTGACAGCCGTCCTGTTATAGTTGGCTACTGTTGCCGGACACCTCTTGTGCCCGCACAGAAGCCGTATTTAACCACAGCGTCGAGCCGAAACCAAAAGGGATTGCGTGTCATCTCTGCGCCTCGGCGCATGCCAGCGAGCCTCAGATGTCAGAACGAATCCGCCTGTCCGCGCAGGTCACTCCCGAGTGTGGTGGTCAACGCCTTGACCAGGCCGCAGCCCAATTGTTCCCCGGCCACTCCCGTTCCCGTCTGCAGGGCTGGATCAAGGACGGCAGCCTGACCGTGGACGGCAAACAGATCCGTCCCCGGGACATGGTCTATGGCGGCGAGATGCTGGAGCTGGATGCCGAGCGGGAAATCCAGGGCGACTGGCAGCCACAGGACATCAAGCTGGACATCGTCTATGAAGATCACGCGCTGCTGGTGATCAACAAGCCCGCCGGTCTGGTGGTACATCCCGCCGCCGGCCATCAGGATGGCACCCTGCTCAACGCGCTGCTGCATCACGCCCCGGAGCTGGCCACCGTGCCGCGGGCGGGCATAGTGCACCGGCTGGACAAGGACACCACCGGGCTCATGGTCGTGGCCAAGACCCTGGAGGCGCAGACTGATCTGGTCGTGCAGCTGCAGAACCGCACCGTGACCCGGGAATACGAATGCGTGGTGGTCGGTGTCATGACCGCTGGTGGCAAGGTGGATGCGCCCATTGCCCGGCATGGTACCAATCGCCAGAAGATGTCAGTGGTGGCCGGCGGCAAGGAGGCAGTCAGCCATTACCGGGTAATCAGTCGTTTCCGTGCCCACACCCATGTACGGGTCAAGCTGGAGACCGGCCGCACGCACCAGATCCGTGTCCACATGAGCCATATTCATTATCCGCTGGTGGGCGACAGCACTTATGGTGGTCGCCTGCGCATACCGGCGGGCGCATCGTCGGAACTGATCGCGATGTTGCGCAACTTTCCGCGCCAGGCGCTGCATGCCCGGCGACTGGAACTGGAACATCCTGACGACAACCGGCCCATGCGCTGGGAAGCCCCGTTGCCGCAGGATATGGTGGAGCTGCTGGCGCTGCTGCGCGCCGATGGTGAACAGGAAGAATGAAGGATTTCTGGTTGAAGGCCGACTGGCCTGCTCCCGAATGGGTAAGAACCTGCGTGACGACGCGCCAGGATGGCTGCAGTCAGGGACGCTTCAAGGGATTCAATCTGGGCAGCCATGTGGGCGACGATGCCAACCACGTGCTGGCCAACCGCGCCGAGCTGGCGCGGCTGACCGGTAGCCGCATTGCCTGGCTGGACCAGACTCACAGTACCGATGTGGTCGAGGCTGCCCCCGGCCTGGTGGAAGAGGCTGACGCCAGCTGGACCACCGAGCCGGGTGTGGCTTGCGCGGTGATGACTGCCGATTGCCTGCCGGTCCTGTTCTGCGACCGCGCCGGCACCCGGGTGGCAGCAGCCCATGCCGGATGGCGGGGGCTGGCCTCCGGCATTCTGGAAAATACCGTGGCTGCCATGCAGGTGCCCCCGGAGGAGCTGCTGGTCTGGCTGGGGCCGGCGATCGGTCCCGACGCCTTCGAGGTCGGGCCGGAAGTCAAGGAGATCTTCGGCAGCATCGCCGCTGCGGACTGCTTCAAGCCATCGGCAAGGCCGGGGCACTATCTGGCGGATATCTATCAGCTGGCGCGACTGCGCCTGCAGGCGCTGGGGATAGAGGCCATTCATGGTGGTGGCTGGTGCACCGTGAGCGACTCGGTGCGCTTCTACTCCTATCGCCGGGACGGACAGACCGGTCGTTTCGCTTCACTGATCTGGATTGAGGCGTCAATCTGACAGAAAATTGACGCTCGTCAGGTTTTTGCCCTTGAAAGCGGGATAATCATCCTTATCTATCATTCATCTCATATGAATCTGTTAAGGATGGATACTCATGCGTATCGACCGTCTCACAAGCACTCTGCAAGTGGCCCTGTCCGATGCCCAGTCCATGGCTGTCGGGCGGGACCACAATCAGATTGACCCCCTGCACCTGATGCTGGCCTTGATGGAGCAGCAGCACGGCTCCATTCGACCGCTTTTGCTGCAGGTGGGCTTCGATCTCAACGCGCTGCGCCAGCAACTCAGCGAGGCCATGGAGCAGCTGCCGACCATCAGCAACCCCACCGGGGATATCAACCTGTCCCAGGATCTGGCGCGCCTGCTGAACAAGGCCGATGCCCTGGCGCAGAAGCGGGGCGACCAGTTCATCTCCAGTGAGCTGGTGCTGCTCGCCGCCATGGACAGCAACACCCGCCTGGGCAAGATACTGCTGGGGCAGGGTGTGTCTGCCAAGGCTCTGGAAACAGCCATCGACAACCTGCGTGGAGGTGAAACCGTGAACGACCCCAACGCTGAAGAGTCCCGCCAGGCGCTGGACAAGTACACCGTCGACCTGACCCGCCGTGCCGAAGAGGGCAAGCTCGACCCGGTGATCGGCCGCGACGACGAGATTCGCCGTACCGTTCAGGTGCTGCAGCGCCGTACCAAGAACAACCCCGTGCTCATCGGTGAGCCCGGGGTGGGCAAGACCGCGATTGTCGAAGGTCTGGCCCAGCGTATCGTCAACGGCGAAGTGCCGGACGGCCTCAAGGGCAAACGTCTGCTGTCGCTGGACATGGGCGCGCTGATCGCCGGGGCCAAGTTCCGCGGCGAGTTCGAGGAGCGCCTGAAGGCGGTCCTCAACGAGCTGAGCAAGCAGGAAGGGCAGGTCATCCTGTTCATCGACGAGCTGCACACCATGGTCGGGGCCGGCAAGGCCGAAGGTTCCATGGATGCCGGCAACATGCTCAAGCCGGCCCTGGCTCGTGGCGAACTGCACTGCGTGGGTGCCACTACCCTGGATGAATACCGTCAGTACATCGAGAAAGACGCCGCTCTGGAGCGCCGCTTCCAGAAGGTGCTGGTGGATGAGCCGAGCGAGGAAGACACCATCGCCATTCTGCGCGGCCTCAAGGAGCGTTACGAGGTTCACCACAAGGTGGCGATCACCGACGGCGCCATCATCGCTGCGGCCAAGCTGTCGCACCGCTACATCACCGACCGCCAGCTGCCGGACAAAGCCATCGATCTGATCGACGAGGCAGCCAGCCGCATCCGCATGGAGATCGACTCCAAGCCCGAGGAGCTCGACCGTCTTGACCGTCGCCTGATCCAGCTCAAGGTGGAGCAGGAGGCGCTGAAGAAGGAGGAGGACGAGGCCGCCCGCAAACGTCTGGAGAAGCTGAAGGAAGAGATTGCCCGGGTCGAGAAGGAATACGCCGATCTGGAAGAGATCTGGAAGGCCGAGAAAGCCGAGGTGCAGGGCACTGCACAGCTGCAGGAGAAAATCGAGCAGGCCAAGGCCGAGCTGGAGCAGGCACGGCGCAAGGGTGACCTGAACCGCATGGCCGAGCTGCAGTACGGCATCATCCCCGATCTGGAGCGCAGCCAGCAGATGGCCGAGCAGCACAGCAAGACCGAGAACCAGCTGCTGCGCAACAAGGTGACCGACGAGGAAATCGCCGAGGTGGTCTCCAAGTGGACCGGTATCCCGGTATCCAAGATGCTCGAAGGCGAGCGGGACAAGCTGCTGCGCATGGAAGATGAACTGCACAAGCGGGTGATCGGCCAGCACGAGGCCGTGGTTGCCGTATCCAACGCGGTGCGCCGTTCCCGTGCCGGGCTGTCGGACCCGAACCGGCCCAGTGGCTCCTTCCTGTTCCTCGGCCCCACCGGGGTGGGCAAGACCGAGCTGTGCAAGGCGCTGGCGGAGTTCCTGTTCGACACCGAAGACGCCATGGTGCGCATCGACATGTCCGAGTTCATGGAGAAGCATTCCGTGGCCCGGCTGATCGGCGCGCCTCCGGGTTATGTGGGTTATGAGGAAGGGGGCTATCTGACCGAAGCCGTTCGCCGCAAGCCCTACTCGGTGATCCTGCTGGATGAGGTGGAGAAGGCACACCCGGATGTGTTCAACGTGCTGCTGCAGGTGCTGGAAGATGGTCGCCTGACCGACAGCCAGGGCCGTACCGTGGACTTCCGCAACACCGTGGTGGTGATGACCTCCAACCTCGGTTCGGCGCAGATCCAGGAACTGGCCGGTGACGTGGAAGCACAGCGGGCGGCGGCCATGGACGCCATTGGCCAGCACTTCCGTCCGGAGTTCATCAACCGGATCGACGAAGTGGTGGTGTTCGAGCCGCTGGGCAAGGAGCAGATCGCCGGCATCGCCGACATCCAGCTCAGCCGCCTGCGTCAGCGTCTGGCCGAGCGCGACCTCAATCTGGAACTGAGCGACGAAGCGGTGGAAAAACTCATCGCCGTCGGCTACGACCCGGTCTACGGCGCCCGCCCGCTCAAGCGCGCGATCCAGCGCTGGATCGAAAACCCGCTGGCCCAACGCATCCTCGCCGGCGACTTCGAACCCGGCGCGGTGATCAAGGCCGGCGTCGAAGGCGACGAGTTCAGCTTTACCAGCTGAGGCGGTTGAGGGGTATTGGGGAGTGGACGAGCCAGTGCTCGTCCGTCCCGGGTCACTCCCTTGACACCGCACTCCCCGGTAATGCCGAGCGTCGAGCCCTCCGAGAGTGTCGAGTTTCCTGGGAACGTCGAGCACCAGCTCGATGACGCGGACGAGCCA
>NZ_JAYJLH010000021.1:0-22963 GCF_051948695.1 Halopseudomonas sp. Lyrl_26 | reverse complement strand
GTGATAAGTATCTCAACGTTTTCCGTGGGCGTTGATTCAATCGCAAGGCTATTTCATCCAGCTGCGCTTGTGTCCATCCTGATAAGTCTGTGCCCTTGGGGAAATACTGGCGCAGCAAACGGTTGGTATTCTCGTTGCTGCCTCTCTGCCAAGGACTCTGGGGGTCACAGAAGTAGACCTGAACGTCAGTGGCTACAGTAAATTTTTTGTGGCCACCTAATTCGCCGCCTCGATCCCAGGTTAACGTCTTTTTCAGAGCTGCAGGCAGTTTGTTTACCTCTCTGCAGAGAGCGGACACAACGCTCTCTGTATCTTTTCCGTTGACCTGTACGAGCATTGTGAATCGCGACTGGCGCTCCACCAGCGTGGCAATATGCGAGTTCTTAGAGCCCGAGATCAAGTCACCTTCCCAGTGGCCGGGTACTGCACGATCTTCTACTTCAGCCGGACGCTCCCGAATAGAGATGGCATCAACGATACTTGTCTTTCGCTCCGTCGCCTCTGTGGTCGAATGCTTTGACCTTCGCATCCCTCGTCGAGAACGCAGGTGCTTTACCAGCTCTTTTTTCAGCACACCTCTGGCCTGGACAAATAAGCTGCGGTAAATGGTTTCGTGGGATATCTGCATCGCTGAATCGTCCGGGAATTGGCGCTGAAGCCAACCTGATATTTGTTCAGGCGACCAGTCTAGCTGAAGCTTCTTCGCTACAACTTGCTGAAGCACTTGGTTTTCAGCCAGCAAACACTGTTTGGGCCGCTTCGCTTGATCCCATGCTCTTTTATCAGCGGTGTTTGCACGATATTTTGTGCGACCACCGTTACGACCAACCTCCCGGCTTACTGTCGAAACGGATCGGTCAATCAATTTGGCTATGTGCCGCAGCGAAAGCCCGGCAGACAATCCCCGCGAAATCTCTTCTCGCTCCGACAGAGAAAGAACGAGATCGGACCGCGTCCGATTTGGAGGCGAGATACCACCATGAATGGCTAACACGCCGCTGATGGAGCCTGCGTGTTTACCCAGCGCTCGGCCTATTTCACTCAGAGACTGTCCTTTTCGCCATCTAAGCCAGAGCTCTCGCTTTTGTGAAGCTGAGAACCCGCGCGCCTTCATCGTTGCCATGAGTGAATGCCCAGTTTTGTGATAAATGCAGTATGTTGCATTCACCGGTTGAACTCACCATGCCCAGTTTTGTGATAAATGCAGTATGTTGCATTCACCGGTTGAACTCACCACCGCTCTCTTGATGTCGGACGACTGGAAACGTACACGCTGATTGACCAGTTGAGAGAGCAAGCCCCAGTCGACATGGTGTGCGCAGCCTTTGATATTAACCGTTCGTGCTACTACGAACATCGCCAGAGAATACAGCGTGTGGATGCTGAGCGTGTGGCCCTGAGAGCCCGGGTTAACGAGATGTTCAACAAAAGCCGCAGCTCAGCAGGCAGTCGTACCATACAAGGCTTGCTGAACGACCAGGGCGTTGAGATCGGTCGCTTCAAGGTACGCCGACTGATGGGCGAGTTAGGTCTGGTCTGCAAGCAGCCAGGACCTCACACCTATAAACGCGCCACAGTGGAGCGGCTGGACATTCCGAACCGGTTGGATCGCGAGTTTGATGTGTCACAGCCTGATCAGGTCTGGTGTGGTGATATAACCTATATCTGGACTGGCCAGCGCTGGAGCTATCTGGCGGTGGTGCTGGACCTGTGTGCCCGTCGCGTGGTCGGTTGGGCGATGTCTGACACCGCAGATGCAGACTTGGTGGTTCAGGCTCTGGAGAATGCCTGGGAGCAGCGAGGACGTCCGGAGAAGGTCATGTTCCATTCTGATCAGGGGTCTCAGTATGTCAGCCGCAAGTTCCGGCAACGGCTCTGGCGCTACCGCATGATGCAGAGCATGAGCCGCCGAGGGAATTGCTGGGACAACGCGCCAATGGAGCGCCTGTTCCGGAGCCTGAAGACAGAGTGGATGCCGGCGATGGGCTATCAGAGTCTGGCGGCAGCTCGGAGGGATATCAGCAGTTATCTGATGGGGTATTACAACACTTTGCGACCGCATGCCTTCAATGGCGGAATTGCTCCGGCGCTGGCGGAAGAAAAACTTAAATCCGTGTCCGGAATCAGTTGACCACTACACTTGATCCAGCAATTGCTCAAACGCACTACCGTCCTGTCTGATCAGGTTAGGGATGTAACGTGAATACACGCGGAACAGCATGCTTGTATTCGCATGGCCCAGCTGCCTGGCAATCCACTCCGGGTTTTCTCCTGCCGCCAGCCAGAGTGTCGCAGCCGTGTGTCTGGACTGATAAGGGTTACGCTTCCCCAATCCGAGATATTCCAGCAAGGGATACCAAACGCGGCGCGTTACATTTCGGTGGTTCAGCGGCTGGCCATTCCTGGCGGTGAATACAAAGCGGTTCTTTTCATCAGACCGCTTCCACTGTTCATACAGACCATCGTAAACCACCTGCGACATAGCCAATGTCCGGTACGAACTCGCCGTTTTGGTCTTTTCAATCTGGCCACGAACCAAGGCCTGGCGAATGTGGATCTGCCGTGAGCCAAAGTCGACGTTATCCCATGTCAGGCCGTCGATTTCCCCGGTACGCATGCCAGTAAAGAACCGCACCAGGTAGTAGGAACGAAAGTCTGCGCGCACATTATCAATGATCAACCGAACCTCTTTCAGCGTGAACGGCTGGATGTCTGCTCTGGGCATCGGCAATGCCTTGATATTGCGCCACGGCGATTCATACCCGAAACGCTCAGCCGCTTCATTTAATATCATGCGCAGCGCCGTCATGATGTGGTTGACCCGTGAGGCTGAGAGCTGTTTCCCCGTCTCCGCATCTGCTTGGCACAACTGGCCACGTAAAGCCATGATGTCGCCTTTGCTGATGACACCTATGGGGTTACCCCGATAGTACGGCACCAAGTGACAACGCAGAATGCCTTCGATTGTCTCTATGTGACTGAGGCGCCATTCTGCACATTTCTCCTCCAACCACAGATTCGCAAATACCTCGAACAGCATTTTTCCGCCCACCGCCTTCTGCTGAACCAGTTGCTCAATCTGCCGGAAGTGCTCAACTTTTGGGCTCTCCGGAAAATGCTTGCCGTAATCAAAAGTACCGCGCTGAATCTCCAGCTCAAGTCTCGCCAGCACCGCTGCCAACGCCTTGCGGTTGGCAGGCGAATCACTCAATTTGGTATGTTCCCGGCAACGCACACTGCGATACCGGAAATCCAGATAAAGGCGACCATCTCGTACGTTCACGCTACCCATGGCAGCCTCCTTTATTGCAGATTCTTAATGATCTGATGCGCGGCATCGCCTTGCAGCATCGTTTCTTCGACCCGCTCCCAGATGAACAGGATTTTCCGTCCTCCAAAGGGGCGAATGTAATGAACCCCATCATGCAGAACCGCATCCTTCAGGCATTGGCGGATGGTGCGAACGTCATACTTAATCCGAGCCGACAGCTCTTCAGTAATCAGATAGGTATGTGCCATAATGCTTTCCTCGCTTTTTTCTCTTCAGAAGAATCAAATGACCTACAGGAGAAAATTTAGCACACACAAAACCTATTGCAAGCACTTATTCACTGCTGCGGGTCTTTTTGCACCAAAGAGAGGCTTTATGATCAAATGCCACCTTTCTAGAATCTTGGGCGAGCGGAAGCAAAAAATTGCTGAAGTGGCCCGTGACACAGGTATCAACCGGAATACTCTGCACCGGCTGTACAATGAAACCGCAACGCGGGTGGAGCTGGATGTAATCGACCAGCTGTGTCGGTACTTGGATATTCAGGTGGGGGAGTTGTTTGAGGTGGTGGAGCACGCTGACCAACAACCACTTTGAAACGCACCAAGGCAAGGCCGAGAAAAGTGGGACGCTTAGCTTTATAGGAGGCGCACGAGAATGTCGGTTGGCAGGTCAGAGCCAGATTTTAGGATGCCCTACAGCTAATATTGGGCGTGCGAGCCCAACGTATGTGGACGCCCCACCACCTGCGGCGCACAGCAGCTACCATGATGCAGACGCTTGGCGTCGCGCCATGCGCTCTGGCGCGCTACCAGGCCTTCGAGCACGCCGCCGCGCTCTTCTGCCGCGCCGGTGATGTCGCTGGGGCTCATCGAGCGGACTTAACCCCCCACCGCCGCATCGCACCAGCAGGCATTCCTATTCAAACATACGAAAAGCCATTCGCACCGGCCTGCGCGACATATCAAAGCCTTCTGCTGTGGCGGCTTCCATCAACTGCTCGCCAGCCGCCAACTCACTCGTGGCGATCATTTTGCGCAGCACCCTTTGACCTGGCCTGCTCATTCAGGCGACTGGCCAACACATGCATCGCCATAGCAACGCGAAAGAAGAGGGAACCCCAGGGACCTCAATCATGCCGCCACGACCTGCTTAGTCAATAGGCTCGTAAGGCAAACCCACGTAGTTCTCGGCAATGGTGGTGAGGCCTGCATCGGAGTGGACGTAGTAGTCCAGTTCACTGCTCTGGATCCGCTGACTGAAGTCGTCAGAATCAGGGAAGGTATGCAGGATGGAGGTCATCCACCAGGAAAAACGCTCGGCTTTCCATATCCGTTTTAAGCAGATTTCCGAGTAGCGTTCCAGCAGATCGGTACGCCCTTCCTGGTAGACCTTGCACATAATCCGGTACAAGGTACTGACGTCGCTGGCTGCCAGATTCAGCCCCTTGGCACCGGTCGGCGGAACAATGTGGGCTGCATCACCGACCAGGAACAAGCGACCATACTGCATGGGCTCAGCCACAAAACTGCGCAGTGGTGCGATACTTTTCTCGATTGACGGGCCGGTTACCAGTTTGGCCGCGGTATCAGCTGGCAGACGGCGCTTGAGTTCCTCCCAGAAGCGCTCATCACTCCAGTCCTCAACCTTCTCATCCAGACTGACTTGCAAATAGTAGCGGGTACGGGTGGGCGAACGCATACTGCATAGGGCAAAGCCCCGTTCATGGCTGGCATAGATCAGCTCTTCACTGACCGGTGGTGTATCCGCCAGGATGCCGAGCCAGCCGAACGGGTAGACCCGCTCGAAGGTCTTGATTGAGTCTTCTGGAATGGATTGGCGGGCCACGCCGTGGAAGCCATCACAACCGGCAATATAATCGCACTCAAGCTGTACCTGCTCACCATTATGGGTAAAGGTCAGCTTCGGGTTCTCACCCTTGAGGTCGTGCAATGCCACATCTGGCACCGTATAGAGAGTGATCTGGCCACTGGCTTCGCGGGCCTGCATCAGATCGCGGGTCACTTCTGTCTGACCGTAGACGGTCACTGTCTTGCCGCCGGTCAGCTGCTTCAGGTCGATGCGTACACGTCGCCCAGCAAAAGCCATTTCAAATCCGTCATGTACTATACCCTCCTGCTCCATCCGCTCACTCACACCGGCTTCGTGCAGCAGATCGACCATACCCTGCTCCAGCACACCGGCGCGGATACGGCTTAGTACGTAATCTGGACTCTGGCGTTCGATGATGATGTTGTCGATGCCGGCTTTGTGCAGCAACTGCCCCAGCAGCAGCCCGCTGGGGCCCGCGCCAATGATGGCTACTTGTGTTTTCATAGTGCTTGGCTCTCTTGTGCTTATGGTTGTTCTTATATATTTCGTTGTAAAGCACAGTGATAGAAGGCAATATCGGATGAGTTAATTGGACTTTCCGAGGATCCACTTTGAGTTCAGCTACGCCTGTCCCGGTATTCAAGCTGTATGGGGAAACCCTCCACTGGCCAACCCCGGATCTGCTGCATATGGAGTCCATCCCGGAGCGCAGCCAGTTGCACGACTGGCATATCCAGCCGCATCAGCATGCCGATCTGGTACAGTTGCTCTACGTGCGCCAAGGCCAGGTCGAGCTGGAAATCGAGGGTCAGCAATCCTGTTTTTCCCAACCAGTGATCCAGGTAACGCCTGCCCTGTGTGTGCATGGCTTTCGCTTTTCCAGGAATGTGGATGGCTATGTCCTGAGCCTGGCACTGCCGCTGGTCGAGGAACTGGGGCGGTTGCTCGGCGGGCGGGTCTTTAGCACTGCTAGCGCCCACTTGCTGACAATACCGGAGCGCCAGTACCTGGATAACGTACTGGATCAGTTATGGCAGGAATATAACGCCCTCAATGAGGGCCGGGACGTGATGCTGTCAGCGTCGATCCACGTGCTGTTGATCTGGCTGCACCGCCTACAACGCAAGGACACTGCCCAGACCGCCCCCCATGACCGGGGTGAGCAGCACCTGAGCGCGTTCCTGCAATTACTGGAGCAACATTACCGGGAGCACTGGTCGATCGACAGCTACGCCACTCGGTTGGGTGTCAGCGCACCTCACCTCAATGCACTGTGTCGCCGCCTCTGTCATCAATCTGCCCTGCAAATAATCAGCCAACGCCTGTTGCTCGAAGCCAAGCGCTGTCTGATCTATACCAGCATGACGGTGAGTCAGGTGGCAGATAATCTGGGCTTTTCCGAGCCGGCCTACTTTTCGCGCTTTTTCAAGCGTTACACCGGCATGCCTCCTCGGCAATTCCGCATGCATTCTGGTCAGGAAACCCACCAGTGAATCCAGACAATCGTATCAAGTTACGCCATCTGAATTGCTTTCTTGAGGTGGCCCGCCAAGGCAGTATTCAGCGCGCAGCGGATGCTCTGGCCATCAGCCAGCCAGCTGTGTCCAAGACCCTACGGGAGCTTGAGGATTCGCTAGACAGCAAGCTGTTCGAGCGTGGACGACAAGGGGTGACGCTGACCGATGCGGGTAATGCATTCCTGCATGTTGCTGGCCCGAGCATGCAGGCGTTACGGCGGGGCATCCAGAGTCTGCGGACAGATGAGTATAAGGCGGGTGAATTGCGTCTGGGCGCTCTATCCTCGGTCGAGACGCAGTTAGTGCCAAAAATGATCCACCTGCTGCATAGCCGCCACCTGGGGCTCCGGATCAGCGTGCTGGGAGGCCCAGCAGCCTACCTGCTGGGCTTGTTACGTAGTGCAGAACTGGATCTGGTGGTGGGCCGGCTGAGCGACAGCCCGCATCTGGCAGGTCTGCATTTCGAACATCTGTACGGCGACGCGCTCAAGGTGGTCGTGCACACCCAGCACCCACTGCTAGGATGCCCTCCTGAGCTTCTGCCAGGCCGATTGTCAGATTACCCCATGGTTCTGCCACTACCCGACACAACCATTCGCCAGCATGCCGACAGTCTGCTCCTGCAATCAGGGGCTGGGTTACCAGCTACTTGCCTTGAAACGTTGTCCAACACTCTGGCACGCAGCTATACCCTGTGCGCCCACGCGGTCTGGATAGCGCCCCGTGATGCCATTCATGGCGACCTGGAACAGGGCAATCTGAAGTCCCTGGAGCTTGATGGCCATACCTTGGGTGGTTCGGTTGGAGTATGTAGCAATCCAGCCACCAGCCAGTCACTGCCCGCTCAGTGGTGCCTCGACGCACTGCGGGAGCTCACGGGAAATAGCACCCCTACATAACCATCAGGTTATACATGGAGCTGATGATTTCATTAGCCAGGCATGGCTCCTCTGGTCAGAATGCCCACAAACAAGAGGAGTAACCATGTCCAGCACAGAATCAAGCCGCTTCGTCATGCGTGACCGCAACCAGCGGCATCCAAAAGCCTATTTCCCCGCTTACAAGACTTCAATTACCCGCTCACCCAGTCAGGCACTGGTGAGCATCCCCCAATCTGTTTCAGAGGTCACCGGGCCGGACTTCAGCCATCTGCAGTTTGGCAAGAACGACAATGACCTGCTGCTCAATTTCAATACCGGCGCCCTGCCCGTTGGCGAACGTATATTGATCCACGGGCGGGTCATTGACCAATATGGTAAGCCGGTACCCCATACTCTGGTGGAAATCTGGCAGGCCAACGCCGGCGGTCGCTATCGCCACAAGAACGACCAGTATCTGGCACCGCTCGATCCGAACTTTGGCGGCGTCGGACGCGCCCTTACTGACCATGATGGTTGCTACATGTTCCGCACCGTCAAGCCGGGCCCTTACCCTTGGCGCAACGGGCCGAACGACTGGAGGCCAGCGCATATCCATTTTGCCATCAGCGGCCCGGCGATCGCGACTCGTTTGGTTACCCAGCTGTATTTTGAAGGCGATCCGCTGATCCCCCTGTGCCCGATTATTCGTACGCTGGATATCGATAGCGCGCAATCGCTGGTGGCACGTCTGGATATGAGCATGGCCAACCCCATGGATGCTCTGGCCTATCGTTTTGACATAGTGCTGCGCGGCCAGCGTCAGACCCACTTTGAGAATCGCCAGGAGCCAGGCTGATGAATCAGGAACTATTGGCAGAAACCCCGTCCCAGACCGCAGGGCCCTATGTACATATTGGTCTGGCGCTGGCGGCAGCGGGCAATCCCGAGCGCGATCTGGAAATCGGCAATCGTCTGGTCAGCGAAGCCGCATCCGGCAAGCATATTCGCCTGGTTGGCCAGGTATTCGATGGTAATGGTCATCTGATCCGCGATGCCTATCTGGAGTTTTGGCAGGCCGACAGCAACGGCAATTACCACAGCGACTATCGTGTGGAGAATGATTTCAACAGCTTCGGTCGCTCGGCCACAGTTTTTCAGTCCGGTGAGTGGGAGCTATTCACGGTCAAACCAGGCCAGGTAAATAATGCCGCGGGTGTACCCATGGCGCCCCATATCAACGTGCTGCTGTTTGCCAGGGGGATCAATATTCACCTGCAAACACGCATCTACTTCAGTGACGAAGCTGAAATCAATGCCGAGGATCCAGTACTGAAGCTGATCGAGCAGCCGGAGCGCCGTCTCACGCTGGTTGCGCAGCGCTGTGAGGATAGCGAAACAACCTATCGTTTCAATATCCGCGTACAGGGCGAGCAGGAAACCGTCTTTTTTGACTATTGATAGCAGGAGAACACGCTGTGGACGATAAGCCAGTCAGCCAGCTGCACGAACCATACTTTGGCTTCCGCCACATGCGTGCGGTATTTTCTGACCGGCAACGGGTGCAGGGTATGCTGGATTTCGAAGCTGCCCTGGCCCGCGCCCAAATGCGGGTGGGTCTGGTACCAGAGACAGCGGCCGAAACCATAGCTAGTCACTGTCAGGCCCAGGCCTTCAACCTTGATGAGCTGGCCGAAGCCATCATCCTGGCTGGCAACCCAGCCATCCCCTTGATCAAACAACTAGGCCAACATATCGCTCAGGAAGATCCAGAGACAGAACGCTATCTGCACCTGGGCGCCACCAGTCAGGATGTCATGGACACCGGGCTGGTACTACAATTGCGACAAGCAATCCGGCTGTTGGAACAGCAGCTATCCACAGTGGCCAACGCTCTGGCACGAACAGCGCAGGAGCACGCTAATACGTTCATGGTCGGTAGAACCTGGCTGCAGCACGCCACTCCCGTCACTCTGGGCATGAAAGCAGCAGGCTGGCTGGGTGCGATAACCCGCCACCGTCAGCGACTGGCGCAGCTCAAGAGCCGTCTGCTGTGCCTGCAACTCGGTGGTGCTTCCGGCCACTCTGGCCGCACTGGGTGACGCCGCCTGGCCAACCTCCCAGGCGCTGGCCGAAGAGCTGCAACTGGCGCTCCCCGAGCAACCCTGGCATACCCAGCGTGACCGTCTGACGGAACTGGCCAGCTGGCTGGGCAGTCTGACAGGCAGCCTCGGCAAGCTCGGTCGAGACATCAGCCTGCTGATGCAGACCGAGGTAGCCGAGTTGTTCGAACCCAGCGCACCGGGTAAGGGTGGCTCCTCGACCATGCCACACAAGCGCAACCCGGTAGGAGCGGCAGTACTGATCAGCGCCGCCACCCGGGCACCCGGTCTGGTCGCCACGCTGTTGTCAGCCATGCCCCAGGAGCATGAACGCAGCCTGGGATTGTGGCACGCCGAGTGGGACACCCTGCCGGAACTCTGCTGCCTGACATCCGGAGCCCTGCACCAGGTCAGCCAACTGGTCGACGGGCTGGAAGTGGATCCCCAGCGCATGGCCAGCAACCTTGAACTGACGCTTGGCCTGATCCTGGCCGAGCCCGTCAGTGTGGCACTAGCCCCCCACCTTGGCCGCCATCGTGCCCATGAGTTGCTGGAACAATGTTGTCGTCAGGCCGCCGAGTCAGGCCAGCATCTGCGACTAATGCTGATAGCCCAGCCAGAAGTGATTCGACACCTGTCCATCGCCAATATTGATAACCTGTTGGATCCAGCCAACTACACCGGGCAAGCCCGTCGCTGGGTTGAACAGGCCTGCCATGAACACAGCCTATTTGAAGGAGGAGTAGAATGATGGATGAGAAACAGCGTTATGCCGAAGGTATGCAGGTTCGCCGTGCGGTACTGGGTGACACCCATGTGGATCGAAGTCTGGCCAGCCTGACCCCCTTCAACGAAGAGTTTCAGGAAATGATCACCCGCCATGCCTGGGGGGATATCTGGACACGCCCCGGGTTACCCCGGCACACCCGTAGTCTGATCACCATCGCTATGCTGATCGGAATGAACCATGCTGAAGAGTTGCAGATGCACCTCAAGGCTGCACGCAACAATGGGGTGACACGGGATGAAATCAAGGAATTACTGATGCACAGTGCTATCTACTGCGGTATCCCGGCAGCCAATGCAGCCTTCCATCTGGCCGCGTCGGTCTGGGACGAGATCGGGGTGGAGTCGCTGAGCTAGATAGCGCTTAAAACTGGAGCACAGCTGCTTCTGAAAACCCGTCATGGGACTAGTATTTTTATTGTTGAGCGATACCATAACCCCCGAATGCGCCAGACACTGAAAGCGCAGGATATGCAACCATGACGGTTTTCAGGTCACAGGTGAAGACAGGGTATAAGCCGGAACATGCAGCACTTTCTACACTCCCCAAGGCAAAAACAACTTCATGCCCAAGCTAGAAAAAACGCCTTCTTTGGAACTACCAGACTCTGATTCTGCTCCCCAGCAAGCCGATTACCTCGACTCTCTGGTGGGCTATGCGATGCGACGCGCCCAGCTGAAGCTGTTTCAGCATACTGTAAATAAACTGGCAGATTATGATCTGCGTCCCGCGCAGTTTTCCGCCATGGCCATCATCGACCAGAACCCCGGCCTGATGCAGGCGGATCTTGCTCGTGCCCTCGCCATCGAACCGCCACAATTGGTGCCGCTACTGAACAAGTTGGAATCCCGCGCTCTGGCGGTACGGGTACGCTGCAAGCCAGACAAGCGCTCCTACGGTATATTTCTGAGCAAGCAGGGGGAGCAGCTGTTGAAAGAGTTGAGGCAGAAGGCGCTTGAGGGTGACATCGAGTCTACCAGTGCCCTGGACGACGAAGAGCGCGCTACGCTGCTCAGACTGTTGCACAAGCTCTACCATGAGCGCTGATATCAATATCACATAGCGTAACAATCGCGCTGCGGCTACCTACTTCTTGCCTGCTCCATGCTGCCTGGCTTGGCTTGGCAGACACAACGCAAGTGCATAATCTTTCATACTTTGAAACGCCCTACACTCTCACGTAGTGCATTAGCCGCATCCTCCAGATCGCGTGACACATTTGCCGTGCGTTCCCCGATAACACAGGAAGCGTCACTGGCGTGTGCAATGGCTTCAACATGCTGGGAAATATCCTTGGCTGCTTGCCCCTGCTCACTCAGTGCTGTTGAGACATCGGCCACCGAGACAGTTGCCTGGCGTACGCTATCGCGGATTTGACCAATCCGCGCAGCAGCCTGTTCGGATAATGCCTGGCCTCTTTGCGCCCGTACCACAACAGCTTCCACAGAATTGACCGTGCTATCAGTTGAGCTCTGCATGGTTGCAACGGTCTGGCTGATGTCTTGCACTGAACTGGTGGTTCGCTCAGCAAGTTTGCGCACCTCGTCAGCAACCACTGCGAACCCCCTCCCCTGCGCCCCTGCCCTTGCTGCCTCAATAGCCGCATTGAGCGCCAGCAGGTTCGTCTGCTCCGCAACTTCCTTGATTACTTCAACCACCTTTGATATACGCGCCGATTCACGTCCCAGATCACCAACAGCCTGCCCAGCCTGGGTAATCTCCTGCGCGATAAGCTCCATCGCACCGGCGGTTTGAGCCACGTTTTCAGCTCCCTCCTCAGCCGCAGTACTGGCATCTAGAGAGCGCGCAGACGCTTCCCAGCTACTGAAAACCGACCTGTTAATCCTGGATGACTGGGGCATGCAGAAGGTGACCGCGCAGCAGCGACAGGACCTGATGGAGGTCATCGAAGACCGGCATGGCCGGGGCTCAACTCTGATAGCCAGTCAGCTGCCGACCGAGCACTGGCATGACTACATCGGCTCCGCCACGCTGGCCGACGCCATCCTGGACCGGCTCCTCCACGGTGCCCACCGACTCAATCTGAAGGGGGAATCACTGAGAAAAACCAGGGCTGAAACACCGGCGGCAGTTGACCTATCGTGACCGCTTAAAGTACAAAACCCACTCCAGCGCGATGGCCGTGTGCAAACCGGTCACGATGCCCGGAATGACCGGTCACGCTCGCCGGAATACGCAGTTGTTGGCAATACGGCCAATACTTGCCACCAACTGCTCGGAAACGACGGACATTGCACTAGCCGATTCCCTTTGCTTGCTGGCTGATTCCGAGACTTCGCGAGAGACCGACAAGACCTGATCAGCAGCATTATTCACTGTTTCTGTAGAAGTCACTACTGCCTGAAGCGATCCCTGGACGTTCTCAAGTAGCAGGTTGAAAGCCGTAACCGTCTGGGCCAATTCGTCTCGCCCACCGAGTTCTGCCCGTAGCGTAAAATCATTACTGTCGGAGACTCGGGCAATCGCAGTGCGGATAGCCAATAACGATGTAATGATGCTGCGTGCGACGAGCATGCCAAGAGCGCAAACGATCAACAATGCCACGCTGATGATCACCAGCATAAGCGCTCTGGTTCGCGTGACCATCACTTCGCCTGCCTGCTGCGCAGCTTGGGCCGAGTCGATATTGAGGGTACTCAGTTCTTTAAGAAGCGGAGTGAGCTGATCCACCACGGCACTCCACTGAACAGTATTGGATGCGAATACTGAATAGTCGCTGATCAGAAATTCCCAGTCGGTTACCCGGGTCAATGCTTTGGTCAGCTCCATCTGCCGAGCATCGATACTCAAATAATCCTGCCAGACAGGACTCACCTGCGCCCACAGTTCCTGCTCCTCATCACTCTTCGGAAGCGCATCATAAGCTGCAAATGCGCTCTCACCTTCTGTATTGGCCTGCTCAGCAAGCGCAAGCGTTTCGCCGAACAGCCAACGAACCTCAGTGATGAGGTCATCCTTAACTGGGACATCATTGTACTGGTCTGGTCGAAAAGCCAGCGCATCCTGCATCGCCTTGGCTGACTCGAGACGAGCAGTATGCATGCTCGTCAAGGCAGTGACCGCCGGTAACCTGCGGTCACCGATGATATCAAGCGCCTCGCTGAGCGTCTGGATGCTCCACCAACCACAAACAGCCACCATCACCAGTGCTGCCGCCGAACAGCAGACCAGGAAATAAAGTTTCAAACGAACTGACAGATGCTTCATCAATGTATTTCCTTCCTGGATATCAGCGATTCCACACTAGATATGCAGCCTTCGACTCGTTCACGATATATTCAAAAAGCGGCATCTTCATCCATTGCCACTACCATTCCACCACCGGCTACAACAGTGTGTGCCAGCCCCGGCGCCTGAGACAAAGTGTGCATTGCATAGAAGTTGGCACTCGCGAGCTTGGCATTCAGGAAGGCTGCATTACCGGCACCGCGCTTCAGTAGCCGCTGTGCCGCCAAGGCAGCGCGCGCCATCTGCCAACCGCCAGCGACTATGCCTGCCAAGCGCAGAAAGGGAGTAGCGACGGCAAGAACTTCCAACTCGCGGGTTGGATAAATATCCACAACCCAATTGGAGGCCTGCTCCAGGGAGTCGATGCCGGTGCGGAGCATTTGCTCAACCCCATCCAGTTCGCCATTACCCACCGTGGCAAGCTTCTGAAGAGTCGTTCTCATCTCGGATATCCAGGCATGCAAAGCACTGCCCCCGTCACGTACGACTTTCCTGAAGACGAAGTCATTGGCCTGGATGCCAGTCGTCCCTTCATATATCGGGCAGATCAAAACATCCCGTAGCGGTTGCGAGGCGCCACTTTCATTGATGTAACCCACACCGCCATGGATCTGCATCGAAAGCCGAGTAACCTCCACAGCGGTCTCGGTTGCCCATCCTTTGAAGACAGGTATCATGAGTTCCACAAAAGCCTGACGCTCGCGCCGAACCTCCTTGTCCGGATGCCCTTCGGACAGATCGTGAGCACTGGCAATCAAGTAAGCCAGAGCACGCATTGCCTCAGTCTGACTGCGCATCGACAGCAGCATACGGCGCACGTCCGGGTGTCTGATGATAGGCCCCGGCTCTATATCCCCTGGTGCCCTTCCCTGCACACGTTCCCGAGCATAGGCCAGCGCCTGCTGGTACGCCCGCTCACTCAACGCAACGCCTTCCAGACCCACATTGAAACGCGCCGCATTCATCATGACAAACATATGCTGGAGGCCCTTGTTTTCTGCACCTACCAACCAGCCAACTGCGCCGTCGCCTGCTTCTCCATAGATGAGAGTGCAAGTAGGACTTCCATGGTTTCCAAGCTTGTGCTCAATACCTGCACAGACAACATCATTGCGCAGTGCTGGGCTGCCAGACAGAAACTTCGGCACCAGGAACAATGAAATACCCTTGGATCCCTCGGGCGCCTCAGGTGTGCGCGCAAGAACGAGGTGCACGATATTTTCGGTCAGATCATGCTCTCCAAAACTGATGAAAATCTTCTGTCCGAACAAACGATAGCTACCGTCTGGCTGTGGCAGCGCTCGTGCACGCAGCGCTCCCACATCTGAACCGGCCTGGGGCTCAGTGAGATTCATGGTCGCCGACCATTTTCCATTCACGAGGTTTGGCACGTACATGGCCTTCAACGACTCATCGGCTGCATGCATCAAGGCCTCGATAGCAGTCGAGGTAAGTTCTGGTAGCATGCAGAATGCCTTGTTGGCCGCAACAAAGGTCTCACGTACTGCAGTGCACAACAACATTGGCAGCCCCTGCCCACCATACTCGGCAGGCAAAGCCAGCTTGTTCCACTCTGCCTCGATAAACTGCTGGTAGGCCTGACCATAGCCGTCCGGCGTTTTTACTCCCTGAGGGCTCCATTGCAGCCCCTGCTGATCGCCAACCGTATTCAGCGGGGCCAGCACTTCTTCAGCGAAGCGCGCCGCCTCTAACAGAACCGCATCGGTCAACCCCGGGTCAGCCAGTGAAACAGCATCTGGAACTTGAACAACGCGTTCGATATCCGCCAGTTCATTGAGAACAAAGCGAATTTCTTCTAATGGGGCAGTGTAGGTACTCAAGACATAACTCCTGTTAGCACTTTATTCTCATGATGATGTCGGCCGAGTTAGCAGACGACACTCTTCACAGACCGAGCTTGCGTCGTACAAGCTTGCCGTAACTATCTGGAAACAAGCGGGAAACGCGATGAAGTGCGCGTGCACCATTGCCTACCAGAAGCCGCTTATCGCCACGAGTTAAGCCTGCTAGTATCTCGCGAGCACACACATCCGGTGGCGTGATCATCTGCCGTACATTGGCTTCAGCCACACGCTGCTCAAATTCACCACTATGATAGATTTCGGATGCATTGCTGATATTGGTTTTGATGCCGCCGGGATGCACCAGCACCGCACGCACGCCAGTGCCGTCCAGCTCCTGCCACAGCGTTTCGGTCAGGCCCCGCACTCCGAACTTGGAAATTGTGTAGGCCACCGAGCAAGGGGTGGCGACAAGCCCGAACACACTTGAAATATTTACAATGCAACCCTCCCCCTGCTCAAGCATGATCGGCAGGAAGGCCTTGGTACCGTAAATTACTCCCCAGAGATTGATTGCCAGAACCCTCTCAATCTCTTCCAGCGTCACATTTTCCACAGTTGCCAGAACCGACGTACCAGCATTGTTCACGATGAAGTGCACAACCCCGAAATCACGCCGCACCTTCTCAGCAAAATCAAATACCGCCTCACGCGAGGAGACGTCGAGGCTGTAGCTCCGCGCCTCGACACTGGTAGGTAGGAGCGCCATGGTTTGCGCTAAGGCCTCCTCGTTGATATCCGACAATGCCAGGCGGGCACCATGCGCAGCCAACTCAATAGCAAGGGCTTGGCCGATACCGGAACCAGCACCAGTAATGGCGGCGGTCATGTTTTTGAAAATATTTTTTTTCATCATTTATATCTGTCTTATCGAAATGGAAAGTTACCCTGATATACCCGACACTTGCGGCTCTACCGTTGAATCGGAGGCTCTTATGGTGTCGGATTGCTGGGACTTTTTATTTGCAGACTTGCCCACTGGTCGCTCACCATCCTGAATAGGCACCCGTAAATCACTGCCTATGTCTGGCAATAGAAAGTGTGACAAGGCGGGAATAAGAATCAGCGCTCCGACCATATTCCAGACAAACATGAAGGTCAGAAGGATCCCCATGTCGGCTTGGAATTTGATTGGCGAAAAGACCCAAGTGATTACACCTGCTGCAAGCGTGACACCGATCAAGGCAACGACCTTGCCAGTGAGTTGAATTGCTCGTCTGTAAGCTTCAGTCAGTGGCACCCCTTGCTTCTGATGGGCCAACTGCACAGATATCAAGTAGAGTGCGTAATCGACACCGATACCGACCCCCAATGCGATCACTGGAAGAGTTGCCACTTTTACGCCTATTCCGAGGAAGACCATGAGCGCTTCACACAGCACGGAGGTCACCATCAACGGAACAACCGCCACAACCACTGCTCGCCAATTTCGGAAGGTAATGAAACAAAATAGACCCACACCGGCATAAACCATAAACATGATCTGGTACCAGGTCTTGCTGACCACGATGTTGGTCGCCGCTTCCACACCGGCATTTCCCGCAGCGAGCAGAAACTGCAGATCCTCCCGACTATGTTGCTCGGCAAATGCAGCGGCAGTTTCAACCACACGATCAAGTGTTGCCGCTTTGTGGTCGGCAAGGTAAGCGATGACAGGCATTACCGAACAATCGCTATTGAACAAAGCCGGATTATTCACTGCTGCCTGCTGAGCACCATAATTGAGAACGTCCTGATTACGGTTGATAGTCAGCCACTTCAGATTGCCTTCATAAGAACCTGCCGTGACCTGTCGTACCGCGTCAACCAATGAGGTCGTTGTTTGTACCCCTGGTAGCTGCCGTAACTGCCAAGACAATCGGTCAGCTTCCACCAGACTCTCGTATTCAAGGCAGCCTTCGGCAGGTGTTTTCACTATCACCGCAAACAGGTCGCTCGAAAGAGCGTAGTTGGCCGTCACATAAGCGTTATCACGATTGTACTGTGAGTCAGGGCGCAATTCCGGTGCACCAGCATCCAGATCACCAATCTGCAAGTCCCGGCTGATCCACAAACCCATAACAGTCAACGACACCGCGACAACAATAGCTGCTGTTGCCCAACGGCGTTCAGTGAAACGGTTGAGCAGGATCCAAAGCTTCCATCCCCGGTTGGCGGAAGCGTCTTCCATCGCCTTCAGGCTTCGTGCGGCGGCCTTGGGACTGACCCCGATAAAGGAAAGCAACACGGGTAACAGCAGCAGGTTGGTAATAATCAGCACGGCGATACCGACAGTCGCGGTCAAAGCCAGGTCCCTGATCACCGGAATATCGATCACCATCAAAACAGCGAAACCGACGGCGTCCGACAGCAATGCTGTCAGCCCCGCAAGGAACAGACGGCGGAAGGTATAACGAGCAGCGACCAGCTTGTGCGTGCCGCGTCCAACATCCTGTAAGATCCCGTTCATCTTCTGCGCGCCATGGCTGATCGCAATGGCAAAGATCAGAAATGGCACCAGCACCGTATAGGGGTCCAGCTCGAAACCAAGTTGCCGGATGATACCAAGTTGCCATATTACCGCTGTAATTGAACAGACAAGCACCATGAGCGTACTTCTAACACATCGGTTATAAGCGTAAATCAGGCCTGCTACGATGATAGCTGCCACGAGGAAGAAGCTCATGATCGAGGTCAGACCGTCAAGCAGGTCACCAACAAGTTTCGCAAAACCTATGATGTGAATCCTGACCCTGATCTCCTCACCCGGATGTATCTGTTCGAATTTTGTGCGTATATTCTCCTCAAGCACTCGGGACAGCTCCGAATAATCGAGTCGCTCACCGGTTTGTGGATTCCTCTCGATGAGCGGCACGAAGATCATGCTTGATTTGAAATTATTGGCAACCAGCTGACCTACGATCCCGGATCGTGCAATATTCAGTTTCAGTTCGTCGACAGACTGCACCGAACCATCGTAAGCATCGGGCATCACCGGTCCGCCGCTGAAACCCTCCTCGGTAACCTCCGTCCAACGCACGGCAGGCGTCCACAGGGATTTCATCCAGGCTCGGTCAACCCCAGGCGTCAGAAACAGCTCATCGTTGACCTGCCGAAGCAGCTCGAGATATTCGGGATCAAAGATATCGCCATCGACATTCTCGACCACCACCCGAATGGCATTGCCCAAGCCCCGAAGCTCGTCCTGATTCTCGAGGTAATTCTGGATGTATGGGTGCCCCTGAGGAAGCATCTTCTCGAATCCGGCATTGACCTCAAGCTTCAGCGCCTGCAACCCGAGGAGCACAGTAAGTACAGCGCAGAACGCCACCATTAGCAGACGGTGATTGAAGATCAGCCTTTCTAGCCAATTACCGGATCTGTGATCAAATTTTTTGATGTCGCTAAATACCGGCATCGCATCTACCCGGTTACTACCAGCGGCCATTTTGCCTCTCCTCGTTTTATTATCGTTGCGCATCTGCTACCAGCTTCTTCTGGCACCTTCGATAGTAGATATAACTGGCTCAGTTCAATGCACTGACCATCAGCGCAGGGGTTCAATTCGTACGCCCTGCGTACCAACTACCGCGATATGGCTCGCACCAACCTGGGATACATCAGCGAAGGGCATGGCCTGCACAGCAGTCAGGCTCTCAAACGTAAGACCATGATTGGTACTGAGCAGCGCCTGGCCGCCCTGGCTTACAACGACAACCCTCCCATCGTTCAGAACCGTTGCGCCAGAAAGTCCGGAATGCACACCTGTTTCGAGCTTGTGCCAAGTCATACCCTCATCCATGGTGCGGTAAGCATTACCGCGCATACCCAAGACCAGCGTACTGTTTGGTGTAACAGCCAAGGAAAAGAAGCTTCCCGAATAAGGCGTGTTCTTTGCGATAAAACGCTGAGTCACTTTATCCAGACTGAGGAATAGGCCCCTTTCTCCAACAATGTATACTTGATCACCATCACCACTGATGGCATTGAAGTGAAGGTAATATGGATTGTCAGTTCGGTCGAACCACGGCTGCCAATTCTGGCCGCCATCCTCAGTATAAAAAATGAGGTTATATGCACCAACGGCATATCCCGTTTGAGCATCACTGAACCAGACATCGAGAAATGGCTTATCTGGACCTGAGTCGCGGTAATATATTGCCTCGGCTAACAGGCGCTGCATGCGCTCTACATCATTTCCATCAGCCACTTTTTGGGTAAGATCATCCACCAACAACGTATTGGCCTGGCGACCATCAAGTTGCTTGCTCCAGCTCACACCGCTGTCACGGCTGTGTAGAATCACTCCGTCGTGTCCCACCGCCCAACCGGTAGTGGCATCAACAAAACATACCGCAGTCAGATCCGTGCTCACCGGCACCGTGGCCTGCTTCCAGCTACCACCCTGGTCATCTGAATAAATAATGTGCCCCCGCTGCCCAACCGCAACGAGTCGATTACCTGCCTCGGTTACCGACAACAACAGATTCTGACTGGCCAGCTCACTGGGAAAGGCCGCTTGGTCAAGAGGATCATTGAAGCCTGCTGCATAGCTGAAACTCGGCGTCACAAGCACCGCCAAGGCAAGTACGGCCCAACTGAGAGATTTAGATATATACATGGGGATACACCTGAAGTAACGGGTGCCGAGCCACGGACTCGCTGAACTCGGCACCTTACGATCAACCGCTTACCTGATACCCGAGCCGGCCAGCGCATCAGCGGACCACTCACTATCAGGCAAGGCATCAACGTGCTTGTTGCCACCATAGTTGCCGACGTTCACGCCAACCATGTTCCACGATCCAGCGATAAAGTCGTAAAACACTTGAGTATTGGCTTGAGGCGCTGGCACAACATAGGATGGAGCCATGGAAGCGAAGCCCGAACGGTATAACTGGTCACGGCCATCATATTGATCCGAGGCCAACGCTACCCAGCTATCCTCATCCAGATAGAACACACGCTTGCTATAGATATGCCGCTTGCCCGGTTTGAGAGTCGCCTCGACAACCCATACACGGTGTAACTCCCAACGAACCAGATCCGGGTTGAGATGATCAGGCGTCGTCACCTCATCTGCATTCTTCCAGTAGACCAGTTTGTAAGTGTTATACGGAATGATGATTTCTTTCTTGCCAATCAATTTGAAGTCAAATCGATCCATCGCTCCGTTGAATATCCAGGAATCATCGTAAGTGGTCATACCAGCCGAACCCGGATTTGGTGTGTCATATGAAACGTCAGGGGCAAGCTTGACCCGTCTTTGCCCAGGCAAGTATTGCCAAGCCCGACGGGGATTTTCCACCTCGTCGATACTATTTATTGTCAATACCGCTTCGCCTGCGCGCCGCGCTGGGGCCGTGTAGTTTATTTTGATTCTTTTATATATATCCGCTCCAGATAACATACCGCTTCTGGCTGGATCGTAGATGGGAAACTCTTGTAATATTTCACCAGTCGTTGACAGAGTTGCTCTGCCATTGGAGTTCACATTTACTGTATCGAATTTTCCCTTGATGGCATGTCCAGAGAAGCTGAGCAGATGGTTCCACATTGCTTCATTACCAGTCGATGGGATCGGAAATGGAAACCCCGCATAGAGGTTTTTCAAACCCAAACCACCATTGGTTGTTTCTGCGCTAGTCGCATTCTTTACCGTGTTTTCTAATACATATTCCGGAAATGCAACCGAACGATGGGTAGGATACAAATCCACACGGTATGAATTAGGGTAACGCTTCAACAACTCGCTTGTCCCAGCAGTCAACTGAGAAGCATATTGCGCCATGTTTGCAGAGGTGATCGATAAAACTGGGCTTTCATCAGCAAAGGGGCTCGGTAGAATTCCGCTACCCGTTTGGTAGTCTGCCGGGGGAGTTGTAACCCCACCGGTATACTCAGGAATGGAACCGTCTGCGTTTCCTGCTTTTTCTGCGCCGACCAGAGTCAGTGTGGTGCCCAACTGCTCTGCTTCTTCGGCGGTAACGGCCGCTTGCACAGTGGCGGAAATGGCTATAGCCAAGGCACTCGCGATAAAGGCTTTTATAAAGCTCATTCTATGTTCCTCTTGGTATTGTTCTTAGAATGCGGTGGTAAACGTGAAGGAAACGAACCCCCGATCCTTCAGCAAAGCGTTGATTCCACTGGCTGTTTCAACTGCTCCATCCCTGGTACGATACGGGCCGAAGAAGTCGACATATTTCAAGTCGAATTGGTATTTCTGATGGACGTCCGCCCCTATACCAACCGAATAAGAGCCTGCATCTTCATTTCCTCCCGCAGAAACCGCTGAATTACCACTCAGACCAACGCTGACGTTAAGCGGCATTGTCAGGTCTACCCCCGGATATACCTGGTACCAGGTTGGGGTAAACTGAACTCCCAATCCGAAGAAGTCCTTTGTAGTTTTATCAATCCCGGTATAACTGCTGCGTCCTTTGAACAGGTCTCTTCCTTGCGATACGTTATCCCATCTATTCCACTGCAACTCAGCCAACCAGCTTGCCGCATCGAATAACGGAGTTCGTGAAACACTCCCCAGCAGGTTGAAGACCCCATGCCAGGTGTCACCAACAGCACCATAGGTATTTCCGCTAGACGGTAACCCGGGGAGTACCACCAGATCGCTTTCCAAAGGCATGTCTTTACGGTAGCTGAGCTCAGCGCCGACACTGATGCCGGCAATATTTTTCGCGAGACTAACACCGTAAATCTTGATGTCACCCGGATATACCATGTGATATTGGAAAGTGCTGAGATCCAGGTGCATTTGTGGCTGGATACTTGCGGTCCGACGATGATAGAGACCGAGCGTGCCATCCAGCCAATCTGGACTCCAGCGCGCCGATACCCCCCAGTCTCCACGCTTGTCCGGCGTCACATCCGAACCACGCAGTGCCCGACCTGGCCCAAACGGCAATATCAGGGATTCACCACCGTCGAGCATCATGTCGACAAAACCGAGGAAAGATCCCGACTCAGGTAGGCGGTATGGCTTCCAATCAAGAAAATACTGCGCTGCCAACGACAGATCAGGGGTAGCCTGCAATTGGGCTGAAATTGCATTGCGCGGTAGCATCAGCTCTTGGGCGCGAGTACCGGGAACAGAAAGTGCCTTACGTACGTCCACTGGCGCCTGCCCATAGTTCACACCATGGAAAGGTGTCAACAGAGCTTCGCCCCACATCACGGTATGCCGGCCCGCTCTCATATTAAGTGGCATACTGCCCACGTCGAACCGACCAAAGACGAACGCATCAAGGATTTCACCGGAAGGCCCCCGGTGAAATCGCTTGGCGGTACTCCCCAGGCCCAGAGCCGGAGCACCGTCGCTCATATGATTTGAACTTGCAACGTTATCGTTATCAAGTCGCCGATAGGCATCGTCATACCAGCCAGCACCACTTACGCGAAAGCCAAATCGACGTTTATAAACAACATCCAACTCCGAAAGAATATCGACACGGTTGGATACTGTACCTTTATCAAAATTCCGGTTCCCAT
>NZ_JAYJLH010000020.1:0-26232 GCF_051948695.1 Halopseudomonas sp. Lyrl_26 | reverse complement strand
GCGCTTGATCACCGGCTCATCGGCGACCATGCCGTTGCCCTGATCAAAGCCGGTGGGCGCCAGTCGCGGGAACACCGTCTGGTCGTCGCCGAACACCAGGTGATGCCCGTCCGGGCTGTGGCGGAAGTGGTAGTGGATGCCCTCTTCCTCGCACAGGCGCTGGATGAAGTGCAGGTCGGTCTCGTCGTACTGGGTGCAGTAGTCGCGCTCGGGATACTCGCTGCCCAGCTGGAAGCTGTAGGCATCGCTCTGGATACCGTGATCGGCCAGTACCCGGCTGATGATCTGGGGCACCGTCAGGTGCTGGAAGATGCGCTGGTTGTGGCGCAGGCCCAGGTAGTGCAGGTGGGGTACCAGCTCCAGGCGGTAGCGGGTCAGGCGCTTGCCGGCCTCGCCGATGGCGGCGTGGTGGATCAGGCCGTGCAGGCCGGTGCCCTCGCCTTCGCCATGCTGAATACCCAGCCAGACATTGCGCTGCAGCAGGGCCTCCAGATCCAGGTCCGGCTGGTCACTGACCAGCTGCAGTTCGATGCGGTAGCACTGGCTGATGGCTTCGTGAGCGCGGAACGACAGCACCCGAAAGTCGTGCTCAAGGCCGGGCAGGTCCAGGGTGAAGTGGGCTTCATTGGCGGGGGAAAACATCCGCAGGTCCTTGTTCAGTAACGGTGTTGCCGTTACAGCGAACTACGGCCCGGGCATTATTCCCTATCGCGTCACCGCTCGCTGTGAGCGAGTCGGCATTATGAGCAGTCGGCTGCCAATCAGCGGCAGACCGCGTGCTGCATTTTCACCCCGGGCAGGGGCTACTGCATAGTGCGCCGCGGCAAGGGGCAGACCATTGGCCCGCCCCTCGCGCCCCTACGGCTGAAAGCCAGCCTAACGCAACAGATCCGCCAGCGCCGCCATGGCCGGAATGGTGTAGGGCATGGTCTGGCCGCTGCTGGCAATCGGGTGGGACGACAGCCGCACCATCACCAGACCCACCGCCGGGTTGATATGAATCATCTGGCCATGAACACCCATTGCCTCGAAGGCGCCGTCGGGATTGTGGCTGATCCACCACTGGTTGCGGTAGGAGTAGCCCGGCTGATAATCCCGCCCCGCCGCCTTGAACGCCTCCCGGTCGGCCCCCTCACGGATAGTGCGGATCACCTCGGGGCTGATCACCTGCTGACCATTGAACTTGCCTTCCAGACGCACCATCTCGGCAAAGCGGGCCAGATCACGCAGAGTGACGTTGAAGCCGGCGCCCGCCCATTCCGCGCCCTTGGCGTCCAGCAACATGTAGCCATCCTGCTCGGCACCCAGCTTGCTCCAGATCCGCTGTTCGATCAGCGCTGCGGTCGACAGCCCCGTTACCCGGCGCAGAATCCAGCCAAGCACCTCGGTATGAGTAGTGCGGTAGCGGAAGGCAACGCCGTGTTCATCCGGCCCCGCGCCTATGGTGGGCAGATAGCTGTACAGATCCCCGGCCCCGGCATAGTCCTGGGGCGCCGGTGCCATGCCAGCCGCCAGGGAATACTTGACCACATCCGAGTTGCGATCGGCATAGACCTCGCTGTAATCGATATCTGCGGTCATGTTCAGCACCTGCTGCACGGTCGCGCCCTTCCAGCCGCTCTCCGCCAGCTCGGGTACATAACTGGTGACCAGCGCCTCCGGGTCCAGCGCCCCCTCGGCGAGCAGCTGGGTGGCCAGCAGGCCCACCACGGATTTGGTCACCGACCAGAGAATGTGCGGCTCGCTCTCGTCCACCCCCGGCTGGTACTGCTCGAACAGCACCTTGCCGCGCTGCATGATCAGCACGCCGTCCACATAGGTCTCATCCAGATACTGCTGGAAGGTCATCTCCCGGCCCTCGGGCCCGGTGAAGGTCAGATCAGCAATGCGCTGCTCCTGCCCCTCGGCACGGGGCAGCATGTAGACACCCTCGTTCCCCCGGGCCACCCGGCGGGACGGAAAGAACTCCCGGGCATGGTGGAAGCTCCAGCGCGGGTTCGGATACGGCCGCATGAAGGAGGCCTGGGTAATCTGCTTGTCTGCCGCAGGAGGGAAGCCCTGCATCAGTTGCAGACGATCGGTACGCACCGACGCGGGATCGGGAAGCTCCACCGCACCAGCCTGGCCGGAAATCAGTAAGGAAGCCAAGGTCACCCCCAATATTGTTGATTTGATCATGATGCTGCTCGCTGAATTCTTGTTATTGTTCGTCCAATCGAGACTATCCGCCCCGCCCGAATATCGCCAGCCTCAGCGCAGCAAATCGACCCGCTGAATGAAAGGCAATCTTGCACCATTGTGCTATACCAGTCTCAAGCATTTGTGCTTCAATTGCGCCGACCCCAACCAAGAGAACCCAACCGCCCACCCGGGTAACCTGTCTGACCAAAAGGACTTATCCATATGCGCCTCTACCGACTGGCTCTTGCCGCCCTGATCATGCTGTTCGCCAGCACCGCCCTTGCCGCCGACTACTACGTGGACATCACCAACCGCACCGGCTACACCATCATGTACATGTACGTCAGCCCCGCCAAATCCAAGAGCTGGGAAGAAGACGTACTGGGCAATGACGTAATGCGCAACGGCACCACCCAAAGGGTCAACCTGCGCGGATACAACAGCCCCATCTTCGACATCCAGCTGAAGGACGAGGACGGTGACACCTATACCTTCTGGAAAGTCGACGTATCGCGCCAGGACATCACAGTCACCCTGGACGATCTGGACTGATCAGAGGCAGACACCAACACCCGCTCCTACCAAAAAACCGAATTCACCTCCGGACCGTAGGAGCACCCGCCCCGGGTGCGAATCAATGCCAACCCCCTTCGCACCAAGCGGCCCCACGACCCGGCATTGCCCCCCCACCAAAAAACCGAATCCCCCCCCGGACCGTAGGAGCACCCGCCCCGGGTGCGAATCAATACCCACCCCCTTCGCACCAAGCGGCCCCACGCCCCGGCAGTGCCCCCACCACAAAACCGAACTCCCCCTTAACCGTAGGAGCACCCGCCCCGGGTGCGAACCATCCCTCCGCCCGACACCCCCTTGAAATCACAATAAAAATTCCCGAAATGACGATTCGTCCCCGATAAACAACCGGTCATCGCGATAAACTCCATCTTGTCGGAAAGCCAACATATAGTGCAGGCACTGAAAGGAGGGTGACGGATGACTCGTGTTAAAGGATTTACCTTGGTGGAGTTGATGGTGATAGTAGCCATTTTGGCAATCGTCGCCCTCGTAGCAGTCCCCTCTTACAGCTCATTGATTCGTAATAATCAGCTACAGGCAAAGGCCGACGAGCTCCACGACTTTCTGCAGTACGCCAGGGCTGAAGCCGCCTCCCGCCGCCAACCGGTCACTCTCGATGTGAGTGCAGGCGAATGGTTATTGAAAGCTGGCACCCTCGAACGCACCTTCACCAGCTCCAACCCAAATGCCTCCGTCCGCACCAATCTGTCAGGCACAGCTACGCTGTTCCGTGCTAATGGCACCAGCCCATCGGCTCGCTTCACCATCTGCAAGGATAATGATCCAGGCACAGGATTCCTCATAGAAGTGATGGCCAGCGGCGTTACGCAGCTCTACCCAAGAGGCAAGCAGAACAAATCCGGCACAGCATTGACCAACTGCACGCCATAAGGAGTCTGATCGTGAACCAGAAAGATCTGAAAGGCTTCAGCCTCTTGGAAGTATTGATCACCATATTGCTGACAGCAATCGGCATCCTGGGCGTAGTTGCCATGCAAAGTCGCAGCATTCAGTACACCCAGGATGCAGTCGAGCGCAATACGGCAATGACGTTATCGGAGCAACTGATTGAGATAATGCGGGCCAACCCATGCGCTATCTACGAGAAAGTCCCCCCCGTCACCCCGATGGCCGAAGAGCTGAAATCCACCTCACTCTTCTACGGCGCAACTGCTACAGGGGGATGTACCGGCGACCCCAACGCCACTACAAGGGCCACCACTCTACGTGACGCGTGGGTGCAACAGCTTCAAAACGCACTCCCCGGCGCCTCCTACAGTGTCTGTCGCAGCTCTACACCAGAGGACTGTGACGAAAAGGGCTCCATGCTGGAAATCCGTATTTCCTGGCAAGGGCGAGACGCATACTGCGACGGTCAATGCAACTTCTTCACGAGGGTAGAAATATGACCTCCCGACAAAACGGACTTTCCCTCATTGAGCTGATGGTCGCGTTGCTCTTGAGCACTTTCTTGATTCTTGCAGTCACCCAGATCTTTTTGGATAACAGAACACATCACTCGTTCCAATCCAGCCAGGTCAGCAACCTGGAAAATGCCCGTTTTGCTGAGCTGCTGCTTAACGGCTATCTGAAGCGTGCCGGATATCGTCGCACGCCGGATACGCTTATTGAGACAGCATTTCCTCGAAGGGCTGCAGATGCCAACTGTGCAGAGTTCGCGAGAGGGCAGGTGGTTACCACGGCCCCTCAGGGCTTTTGCATCCGCTACCAGCCCATGACTAGCGGTGAGCTGGACTGTACAGGCAGCGCAGCCGCAGTCTTCGATGACTCGGAGGTCTTCACTAACCCTCCCCAGGACAAGTTGGTAATTCTGGCATTCAGGTACGCCCCCCCTGCAGATGCAACGCAACTGCACCAAGGTACGTTGCAATGTAGAAATATTATGATTGCCGGCTCCCAGTTTATTGATTTGGTATCAAACGTCGCTGACTTTTCTGTTGATTTCGGGTACGGACCAAACGATGTCATGGATAAGCGCATCACATCCTACGGCACCAACGGTACAGGCATCATTCGAGCAGTTCGCTACTCTGTTCTCCTGGCAAGCGAACCCAACCGCCGGATTCCTGGCAGCAACTCGCCAATTCTTACCAGATGGCTGGATGAGATAAACAATGCTGCCCGCTTAACTACCAATGATAGGAACCGTCTCTATCAAATAACACAAAGCACCCAGACACTCAGGAACTACATGCCATGACGCCTGCTCAACCACCGAGAAAACAAACCGGCGCAGTCCTTCTGGTTGCACTGATAATGCTGTTGATTCTGACAGTTCTCAGTATCAGCACAATGCGTGGAGTCACTCTTGAGTCCCGCCTGACCAACAGCCGCATGTCTGCTACGAAGCTGGATGACGCAGCAGACGCCACCCTGCGTGAAGCGGAATACCGTTTCTATGGCCCAGCCTATCTACGTGACAAACTAGAGCCGAACGCTGCCAATTGCCACATCGACAATGAATTGAATGATCGTTACCTGAACAAGCCTTGTCTGTTGTCCTTGGTCACGACACCAAGCAGCAGGCTCCAGCAGTTCGTTCAGAATCCCGCAGTGCTGACGGAAGCCAACAAGGATACGTACCTTAATCCGGTCTCCCGTACAGGTCTTGCGTGGATGCCTTACAGAGGACGAGATACGAATGAGGCCACTACAGCCATGACCGGGGCAGACGCTGGGTGGAACACCTACCTTATCACGGGTGGGCCCGCTGAGAACGTTCCGATCAACGTAGAGTACGGCGCAGCAGGTGAAGGACGGGGCACTTTCTTCTACTTGGTAAACGGCCGCGTCAACACCACCGCAACACAATCTACCGTCGCCAATGTCTATCTTGGCCTGAACAACTGAGGATACAACCATGATCCGTCTACCTTCTTACTTCATGGGCAAATCCCTGATAAGCGGCGTGCTTGCCGCTGGTATTCTCACGACACCATTCAGCCTGTATGCCAACGTCTCCCAGCAACCGCTGTCGCTCACTGAGGGCGTACCACCAAATATTCTGGTCACCCTGGACGACTCGGGGAGTATGGCAAGAGCATATGCACCAGATGATATAAGCGGCAGCTCTGGCCGACGTGCTGCCCGCTCGCATACATATAATCCGCTTTACTACAATCCAGACGCCACCTATTTCATCCCCAAAAAGGTCAGCTTGGTAAACGGCTCTGTTGTGGTGGAAGACTATCCCACACCCATCTTCACGAATGCCTATAACGATGGGTTTGCTCAGTCCGGTACCAGAGTCAATCTAAGTAAGGACTATCGTTTATCTTGGAGCAGTGCAACATCATTTATCCAATCCTGTCCAACTGGATTAAGTTGCAATAGTGGCAGGACTCGCGCTCATTATTACCAATACAACCAAGGCCCCAACTGTCCAGCTGCCCCAAATATAAGCAGCAACAACAACTGCTATACACATGTTTCTCTGCCTGCTGATCAGGAAGAAAATTTTGCCATCTGGTATTCGTTTTATCGCACCCGCTTTCTCGCTACACGTTCAGCCATCAACCTGGCTTTCTACGGACTACCGAATGATGTCCGCGTAACCTGGGGTGCATTAAATACATGTAACATTGGCACTGGCAGCAGCAGCGGTAACTGCAACAACAATACTATGGCTCGCTTCAGCGGGCAGCATAGGGTCAACTTTTTCTCATGGCTCAGGACACTACCCTATTCCGGTGGAACCCCATTGCACCGTGCGATGAAGCGTGCCGGAGACTTCCTCAGCGGTAATAACCTAGCCTACAACGGGGATGGAAACGGTCTTGCTTGCCGCAGCAGTTACCATATCCTCATGAGCGACGGCTATTGGAACAATCAACCTTCAGGCTCGACCAACCACGATGGTTCGCTCCCTGCTCCTTACAAGGACAACCATGCCAATACACTGGCAGACTGGGCTTATCATTATTGGTCTACGGATTTGCGTCCATCGATGGCAAACGATGTGAAGCCCTATATCCCCTTCAAAAGCACGAATGCCACCCTCCAATATAACGACCCTCGGAACAACCCGGCGACCTGGCAACACATGGTCAACTATACTGTCGGCCTTGGCTTGTCCAACGCGCTGACCAACTCCAGCTATCCCACCTGGGGCGGAAGTACCTTCGCCAACTTCAACGAGCTGATGTACATGGGCAGCAACGGGAAGAGTTGGCCCGCGGTAAGCAACGATAATGCCAATAACGTTTACGACATGTGGCACGCGGCCATTAACTCCCGAGGTGAATTCTTCAGCGCGGACTCTCCCGAGGCTCTCGTGCTCGCGTTCAGCACCATTCTCGGGCGTATCGCCGACCGTACGACTTCCGCATCGAGCCCCGCCATTTCGTCCGGCTTTGTTGCGGACGATACCTCTGTTGAAAGCCTGTCGTACCAGACCTCGTACTCCAGCTCAGATAATTGGGCAGGTGACCTGAAAGCGTTCAGGAAGTATGAGACCTGGAATAGCGCAACCAACACCTGGGACCTGAATGTAAGCGAAGAGTGGAGCGCACGCACCCAACTTGATGCGATGACCCACACCGCGAGAAATATCAACATCGCGACGGCCACGACGACAGCAGGCGCCAGCAACCTACGAGAATTCACCTGGGCCAATGCCGGCAACAGCAGCACGCCGGGCACGCTGGCTTACTGGCTCCGGCAGAACCCCGACAACAACGACGTACTCGAAAGCAGTAGCTCAAATGCCCAGCACCGCCTGCAGTTCCTGAGAGGTGACCGCAGCAGGGAAAGCAGCACCTTTCGGCAACGTCGTACCGTGCTGGGCGACATGGTCAGCTCCAAGCCGGTTGCAGTACGAGGCGCTCGCCTGTTAACCAACTATGCCAACCGTATAGAAGGCAACGACGCTTACACTACTTTTTTCGAAACCCACAAAGAAAGGCAACCCGTTGTCTATGTGGGGGCCAACGACGGCATGCTGCATGGTTTTGATGCTGATACCGGGCAGGAAATCTTCGCTTTCATACCCACCGCAGTATTCCCCAAACTGCACAAACTCACGGGGAAAAGTTATGAAGGGGTTAATCACCAGTTTTATGTTGATGGCTCGCCCGTAGTGTCAGACGCTTATATCAACAATGAATGGCGCACCGTACTGATTGGCACCCTGCGTGCGGGCGGTAAGGGCCTGTTTGCTCTGGACATTACTAACCCCGAGGATATACGTCTGCTTTGGGAATTTGACGACAGCAAGATCCCTCAGAGCAATGAGGTCAGGCTTGGCTATACCTTTGCGCAACCAACGGTCGCCAGATTGCACAACGGGCGGTGGGCAGTTGTCACCGGAAATGGATATGAAAGCGCCAACCATACGAACGGCAAAGCAGCCCTGCTTATTATTGACCTTGAGACAGGCGCTCTAACAAAAAGTATCGAGGTGGCGGGCACCAACGGCGTAGCCAACGGACTATCTACACCCCGGCTGGCCGATATGAATGTCGACGGCGTCGCGGATTATGCCTACGCGGGTGACCTGCAAGGCAATATGTGGCGTTTCAACCTCGCCCCGCGCCACAGTGACGCAACCCCCTTCGCACGTCAGGCAACAGAAAGCCAGGCTGCGAGCAACAGCTTCGTGGTGTCATTCAATGGCTCTCCGCTATATCGCTCCGGCAAACCCATTACTGCTCCGCCGACGATCATTCGTCATCCAACACAATACGGCTATCTCGTTCTGTTCGGGACCGGCAAGTACTACCAGGACGGCGATAAGAACGGCGTAGCGGGCACAAGCCAAGCCATCTACGGAATCTGGGACACCCAGGCGTTGGCAAACACCGCCTCTGCCAGGCACCCTGCCACTCTGACTCGGGCAGAGCTTCAGCAGCAAACCTTGACGAAGAATGCAGACGGAAAGATGGTGTTGACCAGTAATGATGTTGTCTGGGCACAGCCTCCCACCAGCCCGACAGGCACTTGGCAACCGGGTAAATATGGCTGGTATTTTGACCTGTCCATGAGCAAGGAAATGATGATCGAAAGCATGCAGAGCCTGGGACAGACTGTCTTTTTCCAGACCCTGATCCCCAACAGCGACCCGTGCGCCTCCGGCGCGGAAAACTGGAGTTACGCGGTCAACCCGCACACAGGAGGTCGCACTCTTCACCACGCCTTTGTCAACGAGAGAACCACCCCCGGCGCAGGCAATAGCGAAGGTGTAGTCTCTGGCATTCGCCAGGATGGAGAGGGCGGACTCACCATCGGCCAGCGCCCGGGCGGCGAGTTTGAACTCTGTACCGGCCTGAGCTGCGAAGAGATTGCACCGGATCCTGCCAGCATAGGACGCCAGACGTGGCGCAACGCTGCCGAATAATCATGGGAGCAAGATGATGAAGGCAAAAAACCAATTGAAACTCTGCCTCTTGGGATTGGGGGCAGCACTTGCCTTCCCGGCTCCACTACTGGCGGCAGGCTTTGAGTCAATCGGCGTTGTTACCAGGATTGACCTCGGGAAGAATCTGATTACGGTAGACGAGTCAGAGGAGGAAAAAACCTACTACCTACCGAACAGCACCACACTGGATGGCGCCCCAGCCATCTTCTACATCAACCTGGGCAGCCTGATCAGCTTCAGCGGCGAATCAGATGGAAGCACCCCGACTGTTAGTTCCATCTATGTATTCCCCGCTGAGGATCAGAGGAGTCAGCCATGAAATACCGGAGTAAGGGTTTCACTCTGATTGAGGTAATGATCGTAGTTGTCATCGTCGGCATTCTGGCCAGCCTTGCATTTCCGAGTTATCAAGAGCATGTCCGGCGCGGCTACCGCGCCGCCGGGCAAGCACTCTTGAGCGACGCAGCGGCCAGGCAAGAGAAGTTCTTTACACAAGCGTCGGCTTACGCCACATCCAAAACTCAGCTTTACGGCACCGCAGCGCTAAGCACAGACAAGTACACGCTTACCATTTCAAACACAGCAGGAGATGGCGGCTACACACTGACCGCAACACCGACCTTTACAGACGTCAGATGTGGGGCGCTATCCTTAAACGCCAAGGGGGATCGCGCCAAAACAGGGACCGATGATCTAAGTTATTGCTGGCGCTAACAACCGGTCTTGCCGCCTGTTCGAAAACCGGGGTCAGATGAATATATATGCTCGGCCGCTCCAACTGGTTGTTCGCCGGATCGCTACGCAGTGGCCAGCGCGCTGCCGCCATCATGACCCTGATCCAGTCCGCCAAGCTGAACGGGCATGATCCCTATGCCTATCTGAAAGATGTGCTGAGCCGACTGCCGACGCAGAAGAACAGCGCCATCGACGAGTTACTGCCGCATAACTGGAAGCCGACTATCAACCTGTGATCGCCGGACGCTTACGTATTACCAGCATTCGAGACCGACCGGCCGCCCGGAGACGGTGCGACGGCGGGCAAGTTGATTGGCATGAAGCCGGGGGTTGCCAGCGGTGCTCCGCCTTCTCGTGCCTGACTGACCCAGCGTCTGACCAGGTTGGCATTGAGCTCATTGTCCAGGGCAATACGGGCCACGGAGACGCCCGGCTGACGGCACTGAGCAACGATGCTGGCTTTGAATTCGGGAGAAAAACGGCGGCGTGTACGTTTAGGAGTGATTACGCTTAATGAATCCATCAATAGTGTCCACTAGAAAATAAGTGGACACTATCCTGACGGCTACGAAGACAGGCTCAAGACGGGATCACCGGACGGTTACTTTGGTAGGCCGATAGTAATAACTGCGGCGGGACACACCGGCCCAGCGGCAGGCCTGCACCACCGTCACGACATCGCCTTGGGCAGCCATCTCGGCCATGACCTGATCGATCAATCGTCGGTCGAGTCGAGATGGCGCTGCAACTTTTTTCGGAACTTGAGCTCCAGCATGGCCTCGCCATAGGCTTCCCGGAGTTCGCGCAGCTGGGTTTCATACTGCTCGGCGATATCCTTGGGATTGGCCTTAAGGGCGTTTTCCATTCCAGCTTCGGCATCGTCCATCCACTTCTCGATCTCCTGCTGGGTGAGATCGTAGTGGCGCAGCCTCGGGCACTGTAGTCTGCCCTCGGTAGATCTGCTTGATCAGCTCGGCTTTGCGTTTGGCTGTCCAGCGCTTGATGTCGGGTTCTTGCGTCATGCTTCACTCCAATTTCTGAAGCGACTTTAGCATGTGCAGGTTTTCACTGGGTCATTACATCGCACCGGTAGTGGCAGAAGAAAAACTTAAAACACTGTCCGGAATCAGTTGACCACTACAAGTTGAGGCCTCCACGAAGCCCGGTGTGATTCAGGCATCCTAACCGCCCCACCACAGGATGTACTCCCTTAACCGCTCTATTCCCATGGACGCAAGGCAACGACAGCAACAACCTTAGTATTTTTGTTACCTAATAACACCACCATCGGCTCCGCTCTAGCCATCAATGGAACCCACCCCGTAGTATCCGGCCATCGAGCCACCACATCTTCTACAGATTCTTGGCTGTTGAACTTAGCCAATTGCTCTAATGGTAATGCTCTAGCTTGTAAAGCACTCTCAAACTCACTTAACGGACGATAAAGAAAAGGGCGATGGGGAATATCTGGCCCTCCGAGGGCTGCTTCAAAAAGAATGGTATTTCTTAGATCCTTATCATTGGCGCTTATCGCCCCCACCCACTTTGGACCAAGCCATGGAGGGGATTGGTATTCAAAGTCGGCTCGCCCAATATCACGCCGATCAATATCAGCGACTTGCACCAGATCAAACCGATCTACATTAAAAACGACCCAAGCGGGCCGTGCTTCCGCCAGCACCCATATTCCATATACAAGAGCAGATATCTGTATGGTGACAATTACTGTGAGATCAAAAAACAAACTCTTTTTTTGTTTGTCATAAACGAGGAAAGTGAGGAGCGGACCTAATACTACATCTACTAACACAACAGTTATAAAAACTCTTTTGACACCTAAAGCCTCATCTAGAGGAGGCGGGTACCATATCCAGAACACCCATATCAGCGCTGCCAAGGCGGTCAAGGTAGATAAGAAAAAATGGATGGAAAAAGCTTTAAATCGCGACCCCAGCATGAGCATCAGCAAAGCTCCTAAACTAAGAACCCCGGCAAGCCGGGGTTCCATACCTACAGTTATACCGGAGCTGGAAACTCCCGATATCCGATAGCTGTTAGCGGCACTCTGCCGGAGCGTACTTAGCGAGCAGGGTACCTGCTGCCAGGGGAGTGATGCCGTTCGCTGTTGCTGTTGCGTTGGTGGTAGAGGCGCAGCCCCAGTCGATGGAGCCCGTGACGCCTGCTGCTTGAGCGGCAGAAAGAGCTTGACCTGCAGCAGTGTCGCGCACCCACGGGGTCAGAGTCAGGGTATTGGCGGCAGAAGCTACACCTACCTCAGTCGCGGAATAAGTAATGGTAATCAAGCCAGAGGCGCCAGTGATCAGTACGCTGTCTACAAACTTAGAGGCAGCACCGTCACCCCCAGCCTGAGCGTTCCATGTTGTAGCGACGCGTGCGAGATCGGCTGCTGAAGCAGAGCCCTCAGTAGCAATTGCTACTTTAGCAGGCTGCGCCAGGTTCAATCCTTCGGTTACACGAGTACGTACGGTGTAATCTTGGTAGGCAGGCAGAGCGATCGCAGCCAGAATACCGATAATCGCCACAACGATCATCAGTTCAATAAGGGTAAAACCTTTTTGCATTTGGGTTTTCATTTCTCAACTCCATTTGTTGTGAGATTAGCCATAGGGCTGGGAGTGGTTAAGCAGGTTGTGTGCCAGATTGGCAAGTGAATGCCTTGGTGCAGGTGTTCTCACCCTTATTCGCGCCGGGGGCGGCGCTCCTACAGAGAGCGGGGTGGGGTGGGCGGGCGGGGTTGTGCTGGTGTAGGGGGCGGGGTGGTAATACCTGGCGCGTCCAGATGTGACGCTTTTTGTCAGTTATTGGCCTGCTACAGGGGCCTTCTTGACTATCCACTTTGTGCAGCGGGGGCTTGCTGTACTATAGTCGCCAAAGATATAACACCGAATTGAGATCGACCTATGGATACCCCCGTTCTCTCCGGCCTGGCCCGGCGAATCGTTCAGGAAGAACTGCTGGATGCCCAGGTGGCCGGCAAGGCCAGCAAGCAGGCCAGTCAGGACAAGATCCCCTTCATTACCTATCTGGTGCAAAACAAGCTGACCAAGGCGCGCGACCTGGCTCTGGTCTGCGCCGAGGAGTTCGGCTACCCCTATCTGGATCTTGCGGCTTTGGATCGGGACAGCCAGCCTGAGGTGAATCTGGTCAGTGAAAAGCTGATCCGCCAGCACTCGGTGCTGCCTTTATACAAGCGCGGCAATCGCCTGTTTCTTGCCCTTTCAGACCCTACCAATCAGCAGGCCCTGAGTGATATCCAGTTCAACACCGGCCTGATGACCGATGCGGTGGTTGTTGAAGATGACAAGCTGCGCATCGCTATCGATAAGTATCTGGACAGTGCCGGCAATTCCGGCTTTGGCGAGATGGAAGACGCCGATCTGGACGGCCTTGACGTGGAAGCGGTCGTTGATGACGACAAGCGCAGTGACAGCGGCCAGGATACTGAAGATGCTCCAGTCGTCCGTTTCATCAACAAGATGTTGCTGGATGCGGTGAAGAAAGGTTCATCAGACCTGCACTTCGAGCCCTACGAAAAGATGTACCGCATACGCTTCAGAACGGACGGCGTCTTGCACGAAGCGGCTCGGCCACCTGTTCAGCTCGGCACCAAGCTCGCTGCACGCCTTAAGGTCATGTCCTCCATGGACCTGGCCGAGCGACGCAAGCCGCAGGACGGTCGGATCAAGCTGAAGATCTCCAAAAACAAGTCCATCGACTTCCGCGTCAACACTCTGCCCACACTGTGGGGTGAGAAGGTCGTGCTGCGTATTCTGGACTCGGACAGCGCCAAGATGGGTATTGATGCACTGGGCTATGAGGATGACCAGAAGCAGATGTACCTGGAGGCATTGAACAAGCCCCAGGGCATGATTCTGGTGACCGGCCCTACCGGCTCGGGTAAGACGGTATCTCTGTATACCGGGCTCAATATCCTGAACACCATGGAACGGAACATTTCCACGGCCGAAGACCCGGTCGAAATCAACCTGGAAGGTATCAACCAGGTGAACGTCAACCCCAAGCAGGGCCTGGATTTTGCCCAAGCGCTGCGCGCCTTCCTTCGCCAGGACCCTGACGTGATCATGGTGGGTGAGATCCGTGACCTGGAAACGGCCGAGATCGCGATCAAGGCAGCACAGACCGGCCACATGGTGATGTCGACCCTGCACACCAACAGCGCTGCAGAGACGCTGACTCGTCTGCGCAACATGGGCGTTCCACCCTTTAATATCGCGACATCGGTCAACCTGATCATTGCCCAGCGACTGGCCCGCCGCCTGTGCGCACACTGCAAAAAGCCGATGGATGTGCCACGCGAAACGTTGCTGGAAGAGGGCTTCACCGAGGAAAAAATTGCCAGCGGGTTAACGATTTACGGCCCCGTGGGTTGCGAAAATTGTCAGGACGGTTATAAAGGTCGAGTCGGGATCTATGAAGTCGTCAGGATCACGCCGGCCATGCAACGCATTATCATGGAAGACGGCAACTCCATTCAGATTTCCGACGTCGCCCAGAGTGAAGGATTCAGGAACCTGCGCCAGTCCGCCCTGATGAAGGTGGAACAGGGCGTCACCAGCCTGGCGGAAGTGAACCGAGTGACCAAGGATTAAGTCATGGCCCAGCAAGCAGCAGTTAAAAGGACTACCCGGCCCGCGGCCAAACCGGCTAAAAAGCCCAAGATCGAGAAAGTCTATCCGTTCAAATGGGAAGGCAAGGACCGGTCAGGTAACAAGGTCGCCGGTGAAATCCAAGGCACCAACCAAGCGCTGGTCAAAGCCCATCTGCGCAAGCAGGGCGTTCTTGTTACAAAGATCCATAAGAAGTCCACGCTTTTTGGCGGGCGTGCCAAGAAGATCAAGCCGCTGGATATTGCGTTCTTTACCCGCCAGCTGGCAACCATGATGAGCTCGGGTGTTCCCATCGTGCAGTCCTTCGAGATCATTGCCGAAGGCACTTCGAACCCGAATTTCGCCAAGTTGATAAATGAAATCAAGACAGACGTGGCGGCCGGTAATACTCTGGCTGCCTCGCTGGCGAAGCATCCCCAGTACTTTGATGATCTGTTCTGCAGCCTCGTCGAGTCCGGTGAGCAATCGGGTCGCTTGGAAGCACTGCTGGACAGGATCGCCACTTACAAGGAAAAAACCGAGGCTCTGAAGGCCAAGATCAAGAAGGCCATGACCTATCCGATCGCGGTCATTGTCGTCGCGGTCGTGGTTACAGCGATTCTATTGCTTAAGGTAGTCCCGCAGTTCAAGGAGGTATTCGCAAACTTCGGTGCTGACCTTCCGGGCTTTACGCTGATGGTGATCGGCTTGTCTGAGTGGCTGCAATCCTGGTGGTTCATTATCTTGGTCGGACTTATCGTGCTCGGTTGGGCTTACACTCAGATCAACCGGAGATCAAAACCTTTCGGGGATGCTCAGGACCGCGCTCTTCTGAAGGCTCCCATTGTCGGCCAGATCGTCTATGAAGCTGCGGTTGCGCGCTATGCGCGAACACTCTCGACCACTTTTGCTGCGGGGGTACCGCTGGTTCAGGCTCTGGATTCTGTGGCGGGCGCTGCAGGTAACGTGGTGTTCTACAACGCTGTCAATGACATCAAGCGTGACGTTTCTGCCGGTACTCAGCTCAACTTTGCCATGCGTACCACCAACGTCTTCCCCACTCTGGCAATTCAGATGGCCGGGATTGGCGAGGAGTCGGGTAACCTGGACGGCATGCTTGAGAAAGTGGCCGACTACTACGAGGCAGAGGTGGACAATAAGGTGGATAACCTGACCACCCTGCTTGAGCCCATGATCATGTCCGTTCTCGGTGTTCTGATCGGCGGCCTGATCATCGCTATGTACCTGCCAATCTTCCAGCTGGGCGCCGTCGTCTGACCCATGAATCTCATTGAATATATGGCCAGCCACGTGCTGGCCTTTGTTTTGGTTGCTGCGCTGCTGGGCCTGATTGTGGGCAGCTTTCTCAATGTGGTGATTCATCGCCTGCCGCTCATGATGGAGCGGGACTGGAAACGGCAGGCTGAGGAAATACTGCATCCCGATGCAGTGCAGCCGGATCGACCCACCTATAACCTGATTCTGCCCCACTCCCATTGCCCTCACTGCGATGCCGAGATCAAGCCCTGGCAGAATCTGCCATTGATCAGCTATGCGCTGCTGCGCGGTCGCTGTGGCAACTGCCGGGAGCGGATCAGCATCCGTTATCCGCTGGTTGAGCTGCTGACTGCTGTTCTGAGTGGTGTGGTGGCTTGGCAGTTTGGCTTCGGCTGGGAAGCAGGTGCGATGTTGCTGCTGACGTGGTCACTGATCTCACTGAGCCTGATTGATGCCGATACCCAGCTGCTGCCGGACTCCATTGTGTTGCCGATGCTGTGGCTGGGGCTGATCATCAACAGTACCGGGTTGTTTACCGACATCCATTCAGCGCTCTGGGGTGCGGTGTTCGGTTATCTGAGCCTGTGGACGGTGTATTGGGTATTCAAGCTGATCACCGGCAAGGAAGGCATGGGTTATGGCGACTTCAAGCTGCTGGCCATGCTGGGGGCATGGGGTGGCTGGCAGGTGCTGCCCCTGACCATTCTGCTGTCGTCGCTGGTGGGTGCCGTGCTGGGCATCATCATTCTCAAGAGCCGTGGTGAGTCCAACGCCACTCCCCTGCCCTTTGGGCCCTATCTGGCGATAGCTGGGTGGATTGCCATTATCTGGGGGGATTGGATTACCGGGAGTTATCTGAGGTTTGCGGGGTTTTAGGGAGTTTGAGGTTTTTTGGGCCATTATTCGCACCCGGGGCGGGTGCTCCTACGCACCGAAGAGGCCCGGGAGTCCGCAAGCCATGATTCGCACCCGGGCGGTCCGGCGTCCCGGTGGGTGCTCCTACAACGGAGTTTGCCCGTAGGAGCACCGCCTCGGTGCGATTGGGTGTGCCGGCGACTCCGGCGCCGCCGGCGAGCGTTCGCACCCGGGGCGGGTGCTCCTACAGTAGGGAGGGGAGCCTCAGGTGCCCTGCAAGCGGCTCGACTCGTGTAGGAGCACCGCCCCGGTGCGAACCAAAGCCTGATCCGAATACAAATCCAGCCTCTTTGCACCGGGGGGCGGTCCGGCGTCCCGGCGGGTGCCCCTACGGCCGTAGAGAGAGCCGCCCGACAAGCGGCTCGGTTTTGTGCAGGAGCCGGCCCGGGAGTTGTTTTGCTGAGTAGCCGTTACTCGGCCAGTGCCTGCAACACATGCTCCGGATCATTGTGTATTGCCCTTAACAGGGCTCTGGCAGGACCGGTCGGCTCACGCCGTCCCTGCTCCCAGTTGCGCAGTGTTCCCACCTGTACATCCAACACCGCCGCGAACCCGGCCTGGCTCAATCCGGTTGCCTTGCGAATTTCTTTTACTCGCATCGCATCAATGGTGAATTCCCGGGAAGGCTGGCGCTCGCCCCGACGAATTTCGTCCATTTGCTGCACGCTTTCCAACAGCTCATCAAAGAATTTGCTCATGGCGTCTTACCTCCACTGCTCGATAATGCGTTTGAGCACCTTGCATTCCTCTGCGGTCAGATCATCCTTCTCATTTTTTGGGTAGATCAGCAGCATTGCTATCTGCGAGGCTGCCACAAAGTGATAGTAGATAACTCTGGATCCGCCCCGTTTACCCCGGCCGTGAGATGACACACGTATTTTTCGCAGGCCGCCGGTCCCTTCGATCAGGTCACCGATATCCGGCGCTTCCGCCAGACGACGCTGCAACGCCGCATAGCTGTCATCGTCAAGCAGTTCACGGAGTCGCTTGGTGAATACCGGGGTTTCAATAAAGATCATGGCACCAATGTACGTCAATGACGTACATTGCGCAACCTTTTCACTCTCCCCGTTGCTGCACTTCAGAGGCGCTACACCCCTGTCCTCCTTTCTCCGTATACTGACGCCCTTTGAACTGTGCAGGGCTGGTTGGTATCGCAATGACTTTTTCTGACAGACTTATCATCGGCCTGACCGGCGGCATTGGCAGTGGCAAAAGTGCTGCGGCGGCGCGGTTTGAGCAGGCGCATGGCATTCATGTGGTGGATGCGGACATCAAGTCCCGGGTGGTGGTGGAGCCGGGCCGACCGGCGCTGCAGAAGATCGTCGATCGCTTTGGTGATGCGGTGTTGCAGGAGGATGGTTCGCTCAACCGTGCGGCCCTGCGTGAGCGGGTGTTTCAGGTGCCGGATGAGCGGCGTTGGCTGGAGCAGTTGCTGCACCCGCTGATTCGCGAGGAGATTGTCACCGATCTGGCCTCGGCTCGCTCGCCCTATGCTCTGCTGGTCTCGCCCCTGCTGGTGGAGTCCGGGCAGTATCAGATGACCCGGCGCGTGCTGGTGGTGGATGTGCCCGAGGCGCTGCAGATTGCCCGTACCACGGCGCGGGACAATGTGCCCGAGGAGCAGGTGCGCGCCATTCTGAAAGCGCAGGCCCAGCGCGAGGAGCGTCTGCGCCATGCCCACGATGTCATCGCGAATGACCGGGATCTGGCCGCGCTGCATGCGCAGGTCGATGCCCTGCACCAACAGTACCTGGCACTGGCACGAGGAGAATGATCATGACCAGAACAGTCGAATGCCCCACCTGCAAGGCGCCGGTTACCTGGGACGAGAGCTTTCCGGAGCGCCCCTTTTGCTCGCCCCGCTGCCGCCTGATCGATCTGGGCGCCTGGGCCGCGGAGGAGCATGTGATTCCCGGTGATGAGCTGGAGCAGGATGTGTTTTCCGAAGATGTGCCGAAGCAGTGAGCCCGATGCGCCGTATTCACGTAATCGCTGCCGTCATCCGCGACGATCAGAGCCGTATTCTGATTGCCAAACGTCCTGATCATGTTCATCAGGGTGGGCTGTGGGAGTTTCCCGGTGGGAAGCTGGAGGAAGGCGAGCAGCGGTTTGATGGGCTGGTGCGGGAGCTGCGTGAGGAGCTGGGGATTACTGTCACCCATGCCCGGCCCCTGCTGGATATTCGTCATGACTACCCAGACAAGTCGGTTCGCCTGGATGTGTGGTTGGTGACCGGTTTTGATGGTGAGGCCCACGGGGCGGAAGGCCAGCCGGTGCGCTGGGTGACGGCGGCTGGGCTGGATGAGTATGAGTTTCCTGCGGCCAATGCGCCTGTTGTGCGGGCGGCGCAGTTGCCCGAATGCTACCTGATCACCCCTGACATGAACGATGAGCAGGCGCTTTTTGCGGGTCTGCAACGTGCCCGGGAGGCTGGGATTCGTTTGGTGCAGCTGCGCCAGACCCAGTTGTCGGGCAGTGCGTATCGTGGACTGGTTGAGCGGGTGCTGGAGCGGTTCGGGGCGGACTTTCGGTGGATGCTGAAAGGGGATGAGCCGCCGGAATGGCCGGGGGTGGGGTGGCATTTGACGGGTAGGCAGTTGAGGGGCTTTGTTGGCGCCTCAAACCTCCCCCTCTCCCCCACCCTCTCCCGCGAGGGGAGAGGGAGCGCACCGGTGTTACTTGCCGCCTCCTGCCACGATGCAGAGGAATTGGTCATGGCGGCGGAGCTGGGGGTGGATTTTGTCACTCTGTCCCCGGTGCTGCCCACTCAGAGCCACCCCGGCGCTGCCCATTTGGGCTGGGAGCGCGCGAGAGAGCTGATCGACTCGGTGAACATGCCTGTGTACCTGTTGGGCGGGCTTGGGCCTCAGGAGCTGTCACAGGCGTTTGAGGCTGGGGCGCAGGGAGTGACGGGGATTCGGCAGTTGTGGGAGTTGGCTGGGGGGTGAGGGGTGGACGAGCTGGTGCTCGTCCGTCCCAGGGTTGCACCGGCTCGGGTTGGCGTAGCGCGGGTGCGCTACACCCCGGGGGAACACGTTACCTGGGAACGTCGAGCCCACGGGCCGCGATCGAACTCGATGAGCCAACTTTCCTCTGGCGTCGCCTTGTAGGAGCACCCGCCCCGGGTGCGAACCCCCGCCGGCGGCGCCAGAGTCACCGGCACACCCAATCGCACCGAGGCGGTGCTCCTACGGGCAAACTCCGTTGTAGGAGCACCCGCCCCGGGTGCGAACAGCGTAGCGCGCTTGCTGGCTCGATGGACGGGCTCTCCTGCTGCACCACGGACGAGCTGGTGCTCGTCGCTCCCAGGACGGCGTTCCAATGCGACTCGATGAGGGAGGCCCCGGTAACTCCGTGGACGAGCTGGTGCTCGTCCTTCCCGGGATATGCCTTGCACCCTGCTCAGTTGACCTGCACTACCCGCAGTTCCTTGGGCATGCTGAAGACGATGTTCTCCTCGCGGCCGGCCAGTTCGGTGACGCTGTCGGCGCCGCTGTCGCGCAGATGCCGGATGACCTGCTGCACCAGTATGTCGGGCGCCGATGCGCCGGCGGTGACGCCTATGGTGCTGACACCCTCCAGCCACTCCGGACGAATCTCGTCGGCGCCGTCGATCAGGTAGGCGGGTGTGCCCATGCGGTCGGACAGTTCGCGCAGGCGGTTGGAGTTGGAGCTGTTGGGGCTGCCGACGACCAGTACCAGATCGCATTCGCCGGCCAGCTGCTTGACTGCGTCCTGGCGGTTCTGGGTGGCGTAGCAGATGTCGTCCTTGCGCGGGCCTTCGATGGCCGGAAAGTGCTTGCGCAGCGCGTCGATGACCTTGGCGGTGTCGTCCATGGACAGGGTGGTCTGGGTGACAAAGGCCAGGCGGTTGGGATCCTTCACCTGCAGACGGGCGACGTCGTCCTCGTTTTCCACCAGGTAGATGGTGCCGCCATTGCTGGTGTCGTACTGGCCCATGGTGCCTTCCACCTCCGGGTGTCCGGCGTGGCCGATCAGCACGCACTCGCGGCCGTCACGACTGTAGCGCAGTACTTCCATATGCACCTTGGTGACCAGCGGGCAGGTGGCGTCGAACACCTTGAGACCCCGTTCTGCGGCCTCCTCCTGCACGGCCTTGGAAACGCCGTGGGCGCTGAAGATGACGATGACGTCATCGGGGATCTCATGCAGCTCGTCAACAAACACCGCGCCGCGGTTGCGCAGGTCCTCTACGACGAACTTGTTGTGCACCACTTCATGGCGCACATAGATCGGTGGACCGAATACTTCCAGCGCTCGGTTGACGATTTCGATAGCCCGGTCGACGCCGGCACAGAAGCCGCGTGGATTGGCCAGTTTGATCTGCATGCTGTTCCTCGAATACTGGGATCTGGACAGGACGTCTGGTTACTCTACCTCAGACAGCCTTCACCGCAATGATTTCCACCTCGAAGGTGATGTCCTTGCCCGCCAGCGGGTGATTGAAGTCGATTTCCACGGTGTGGTCGTGGATGGCCTTGACCACGCCGGGCATTTCACCACCGGCGGCATCGCGGAAGATGATCAGCAGGCCGTGCTCCAGCTCCATGTCGCTGAACTGGTCGCGAGGCATGGTCTGGATGTTCTGCGGGCTGCCGGGACCGAAGCCGCGCTCGGGCTCGATCACGAAGCTGCGCTGGTCGCCGGCCTTGAGCCCGAACAGGGACTGCTCGAAGCCGGGCAGCAGGCTGCCATCACCGACCTTGAAGGTGGCGGGTGCCTTGCCGGTGGTGGTGTCCACCACTTCGCCGCTGGGCAGCTTCAGGGTGAAGTGCAGGGTGACTTCGGTGTCGTGGCCAATACGGATGATGTCGGTCATGTGTTTGTCTCGTTTTGCTTTGGTGGGGACTCATTGCCCCCCTGTTCCCCGCCCATTACTCGCCCTCTGTTCTGCAGGAGCCGGGGCCTTGCGGCGAGGGTCTTCGCGCCGGGGGCGACGCTCCTACAAACCAAACCGCATTCCCCAGCCAAGCGGCGCTCCCACAAACCAAACAGTACTCCCAAACCAAGCCGATCTCCCACAAACCAGACCGCACCAGAGCCGGGAAAACCGATGAGGCTTATGCTGCAGAAGCCCCGCCCTCGGCGCGATTGGGCCGGAACATGTCCGCTATCAGCATCACCGCCCCTACCGTTATCGCACTGTCGGCAATATTGAACGCGGGGAAGTACCAGCTCTGTTGCCAGTGCACGAGGATGAAGTCCACCACGTGGCCGTGCACTATGCGGTCGTACAGGTTGCCGAGGGCGCCGCCGAGGATCAAGGCCAGGGCGACTGACTCAAGCCATTTGCTGCGTGGCAGGCGGGCGAGCCAGACCAGCAGCAGGCCACTGACGCCCACCGCGATGGCGATGAAGAACCAGCGCTGCCAGCCGCCGGCGTCGGACAGGAAGCTGAACGCGGCGCCGGTGTTGTAGGCCAGAGTGAAGCTGAACAGGCCGTCGATTACCGGCACCTGCTGGTACAGGTCCAGGCTCGACTCGGCGACCCATTTGCTCAGCAGGTCCAGCGCGATGACTGCAACGCTGAGCAGAAGCCATACCAGCCCACTGCGGCGCAGATCAGGCATGCTTGCGCACCTCGCCGGGGCCTTCGATGTTGGTTACGCAGCGGCCGCACAGTTCCGGGTGGTTGGCGTGGGTGCCGACGTCCGGCAGGAAGTGCCAGCAGCGTACGCATTTGCCATGGCCGGACTTGACGATGCTCAGCTTGAGGCCGGCGACGTCGGTGTCCACGGCGCCCTCGCCTGCTTCGGCCAGCGGTGCGACGCGTGCGGCGGAGGTGATGAGGACAAAGCGCAGTTCGTCGCCGAGCTTGTTCAAGGTGGCGGTGAGCTGGTCGTCGGCGTACAGGGTGACTTCGGCCTGCAGGTTGCCGCCGATGACCTTGGCGTTGCGCAGGTTTTCCAGTTCCTTGTTGACGGCCATCTTCACCTCCAGCACCTGATCCCAGAAGGCGCGGTCCAGGGCGCTGCCCTCGGGCAGTGCGGTCAGACCTTCATACCAGGTGTTGAGCATGACGGACTCGTTGCGCTCGCCGGGCAGGTATTGCCAGATTTCCTCGGCAGTGAAGGCCAGGATGGGGGCAATCCAGCGCACCAGTGCTTCGGCGATGTGGTACATGGCGGTCTGGCAGGAGCGCCGTGCGGTGCTGTCGGCACCCGTGGTGTACTGGCGGTCCTTGATGATGTCCAGGTAGAAGGCGCCCAGCTCCTGCACGCAGAAGTTGTGCACCTTCTGGTAGACGTTCCAGAACTTGTAGGTGTCGTAGGCTTCGCTGATCTCCTGCTGTACCAGCAGCGCGCGGTCCACTGCCCAGCGGTCCAGGTCGAGCATCTGCTCGGGCGTCAGGGCGTCGCGGGCCGGGTCGAAACCGTTGAGGTTCGACAGCAGGAAGCGGGCGGTATTGCGGATACGGCGATAGGCGTCGGCAGTACGCTGCAGGATCTGCTTGGAGACGGCCATCTCCCCCGAATAATCGGTGGAGGATACCCACAGGCGCAGGATGTCGGCACCCAGGCTGTCGTTGACTTCCTGGGGCGCAACCACGTTGCCCAGCGACTTGGACATCTTGCGGCCGTTCTCGTCGACCACGAACCCGTGGGTCAGTAGGCCGCGGTAGGGCGCGTGACCATCGATGGCGCAGGCGGTCAGCAGGGAGGAGTGGAACCAGCCGCGATGCTGGTCCGAGCCTTCCAGGTACAGATCGGCACGCGGGCCCTGCTCGTGACCCATGGGGTGCGAGCCGCGCATGACGTGCCAGTGGGTGGTCCCGGAGTCGAACCACACGTCCAGGGTGTCGCTGATCTTCTCGTACTGGTCGGCCTCGTCGCCCAGCAGTTCGGCCGCGTCCAGCTTGAACCAGGCTTCAATACCTTCCTGCTCGACGCGCTTGGCGACTTCTTCCATCAGCTCGACGGTGCGCGGGTGCAGTTCGCCGCTCTCCTTGTGCAGGAAGAAGGGAATCGGCACGCCCCAGTTGCGCTGGCGGGAGATACACCAGTCGGGACGACCGGCGATCATGCCGTGCAGACGGGCCTGACCCCAGGCCGGAACGAACTGGGTCTGCTCGATGGCATCCAGTGCGCGGGCACGCAGGGTGCTGCCGTCTTTGGCGACCTTGTCCATGCCGACGAACCACTGGGCGGTGGCCCGGTAGATCAGCGGAGTCTTGTGGCGCCAGCAGTGCATGTAACTGTGCTGGATGGGTTCGTGCTTGAGCAGCGCGCCGACTTCGTCGAGCTTGGCGACGATGTTCGGGTTGGCCTTCCAGATGAACTGGCCGCCGAAGAACGGCAGGTCGCTGACGTAGACGCCGTTGCTCTGTACCGGGTTGAGAATGTCGTCGTTCTCCATGCCGTACGCCTTGCAGGTACGGAAGTCGTCCTCACCATAGGCGGGCGAGGAGTGAACGATACCGGTACCGGCGCCGGTCTCCACATAGTCGGCCAGGTAGACCGGAGAGAAGCGCTCGTAGAAGGGGTGACGGAAGCGGATGTGCTCCAGCGCCCTGCCCTCGCAACGGGCGGTGATGGCGCCCTGCAGGCCGTAACGCTGCAGGCAGGACTCGACCAGCTCCTCGGCCAGCACCAGCTGCTTCTCGCCGGTGTCGACCAGGGCATAGATGAAATCGGGGTGGACGTTCAGCGCCTGGTTGGCGGGAATGGTCCAGGGGGTGGTGGTCCAGATGACGATGCTGGTGGGCTTGCCCAGATTGCCCTGACCGAAGGCCGCGGCCAGCTTGTCGGCATCCTCGACGGCGAAGGCCACGTCGATGGCGTCGGACTTCTTGTCCTGATATTCCACTTCCGCTTCGGCCAGGGCCGAGCCACAGTCGAAGCACCAGTTGACCGGCTTCAGGCCCTTGAACACGAAGCCGCCCTCGACCATCTTCGCCAGCGCGCGGATCTCCCCCGCTTCGTTGGGGAATTCCATGGTCTTGTAGGGGTTGTCCCAGTCTCCCAGTACGCCGAGGCGGATGAAGTCGGCCTTCTGCCCTTCGATCTGCTCGGCAGCGTAGTCACGGCAGCGTTCGCGGGTCTTGTCTGCGGGCTGGTTCTTGCCGTGGGTGGTTTCGACCTTGTGCTCGATCGGCAGGCCGTGGCAGTCCCAGCCGGGCACATAGGGAGCGTCGAAGCCGGACAGGGTGCGCGAGCGCACGATCATGTCCTTGATGATCTTGTTCACCGCGTGACCGATATGGATGCTGCCGTTGGCGTAGGGCGGGCCGTCGTGCAGGATGAACTGCGGGCGCCCTTTGCTGACCTCGCGGATTTTCTGGTAGAGACCGATGCTGTCCAGACGTTTCAGGGTTTCCGGCTCGCGGGTAGGCAGACCGGCTTTCATCGGGAAGTCGGTTGCGGGCAGGTTCAGCGTCGCTTTGTAATCAGTCATCGTCCTGGCTCACTTGTTCAATTCGGCGGCCCATTGGGCACGAGCGGTGTCGAAATCAGCCTTGATGGCGTCCTGCAAGGCCTGCAGCGAGTCGAAACGCTGTTCGTCACGCAGTTTTTCATGAAATACCACTGTGATGCGACGACCGTAAAGGTCGCCACTGAAGTCCAGCAGGTGGACTTCCAGGTGCGGTCGGCCGTCGCCCTCTACGGTCGGGCGGGCGCCGATGTTGGCCACGCCCGGTTGGCGGACTCCATCCAGCTCGACGCTGACCCGGTAAACGCCGTTCAGCGGCGCCCGCAGACGCTTGAGCTGCACGTTGGCGGTCGGGGCGCCCAGCTGACGTCCGAGCTTCTGGCCATGCAGTACCCGGCCGGTGATGCTGAAGGGACGCCCCAGCAGCCGCTCGGCCTGGGCAAAGTCGCCATCGGCCAGCACCTGACGCACCCGGGTGCTGCTGACCCGCTCGCCGTTCTCCGCTACGGTACTGGCGGACTCGACGGTAAAGCCCGTGCGCTGGCCCCACTGCTTCAGGAGGTTGAAGTCACCGGCGCGATCACAACCGAAACGGAAGTCGTCACCGACCTCCAGATGCTGTACGCCGAGGCCATCGATCAAGACCTGCTGGATGAATTCGTCGGCACTGAGTTCGCGCAGGCGGCGGTTGAAGGCCAGACACAGCACCCGGTCCACGCCCTGCTCTTCCAGCAGTGCCAGCTTGTCACGCAGACGGGTCAGGCGCGGCGGTGCGCTTTGCGGCGAGAAGTACTCACGCGGCTGGGGCTCGAATATCACCACGCAGCCGGGCAGCCCGACACGGGTGGCATGGGCCCTGAGGCGCTTGAGAATGGCCTGATGACCGGCATGCACGCCGTCATAGTTACCAATTGTCGCCACGCACCCACGATGGCGGGAGCGCAGATTGTGCAGGCCGCGGACCAGTTCCATAAAGCTCGATAATGGCAGAGAAGTCAAAGCCGCCAAGTATACAGGGTTAGCAGGGGCGGCGTCATGGGGTAAGCCTTCGCCCCCGGCTGCACCCCATGTACCAGGGCCATACCCCACGTAGGAGCACCGCCCCCGGTGCGAACCGGGTTGCCGGCAACCCCGCCGCCGCCGGCTGAC
>NZ_JAYJLH010000019.1:0-27374 GCF_051948695.1 Halopseudomonas sp. Lyrl_26 | reverse complement strand
CAGCTCGTCCTGCGGATTCGGCCCGATACCCTACGCGTGCCGGCTGACTCCTATCATCGAGCTGGTGCTCGACGCTCCCAGGGAGAGCAACACTCACCCCGCCGCAGTCATATGCGTCCAGGCCATCCACCCCGCATACAGCCCCAGCGCCAGGAACAGCATGGCGGTAACCACGCGGATCAGCCCCAGCGGCAGTTTGCCCGCCGCAGCATTGCCGAGAAACACTACCGGCACGTTGGCCAGCATCATGCCCAGGGTGGTGCCTATGACCACCCACAGGTAGGCATCAAACTGCGCCGCCAAAACCACAGTGGCGATCTGGGTCTTGTCACCCATTTCGGCAAGGAAGAACGCCACCAGCGCGGCCATGAAGGCACCGTAGCGGCTGATCGGCGGCATGTTGTCGTCGTCCAGTTTGTCCGGGATCAGCGTCCAGCCAGCCACGGCGATAAAGCTCAGCGCCAGCAGGCTGTATAACCAGGTATCGGAAAGCAGTTGACCCACCACCTGCCCAACCGCGCCGGCCAGGGCGTGATTGATAACGGTGGCCAACAGAATGCCCCAGATGATCGGCCATGGCCGACGGAAACGGGCTGCCAGCAGCAGCGCCAGCAATTGGGTCTTGTCGCCGATCTCTGCCAGCGTGACTACCCCGGTCGAAACGAAGAAGGCTTCCACGGATATTCCATTACGAGGGCGGGTTGACTGTTCCAATGACACGGCGACACCCCCGCCCTCGGCTGGTGTTCCGTGTCAAAGGTCTCGTCAAACCCGGTCACCCTGGGTGACGGCGGGTCGCAGACGCCATGGCCTGTGGGCCAAGTATGTTGACGGCTGCCTTGGAAGGCGGGCTTCCGGAGAGACTACTCCCCTAAGACGGGCGCAACTCTAGCAAGACAGCCCCGGTGAATCAACCCGGCGCCACCGCCGAGTAGACCTTGAAGCGGCTGTTTTCGCGCAGCACCCGGCAGGGACCGATATGGGCCTCGATCAGCGGCGGGTACTTGAGAAAACCGTTGGCCACGATGCGCAGCTCGCCCCGGGGCAGCAGGTTGCGCGCCACGGCGTTGAAGAAGCGCTCGGCGATGCTGGTGTCGTGGCGCACGCCGGTATGAAAGGGTGGATTGCTGACCACGGCGGCAAAGCGGCCATGCACGTCACTCAGACCATCACTGGGATAGACCAGGGCGTCCACGTCATGCTGGTCCAGGGTCTGACGCGCGCAATAGAGCGCCAGTGCATCGATATCGACCAGCTCGAAACGGCAACCCGGATTGCGCCGCGCCAGCACCAGGCTGAGCACCCCTGCCCCGCAGCCGAAATCCAGCACCTTGCCCGCCGGCAGAGGCGCCATCTCCTCCAGCAGCAGCGCACTGCCCTCATCCAGCCGGCCATGGCTGAACACCCCCGGCAGGCTGGTCAGCTGCACCTTCTGGTCGGGGAAATCGAGGTCGATCTGCTGTTGCCAGTCCTCCAGCCGGAAGGCCGGGGCATCACCCTTGACCTGGGTGCGCCACAGCTGGCAGTGGCGGGCCGAATCCAGTTTCTCCGCCCCGTCGCCCAAGCCGGCCAGCAGCTTTTCTGCCCGGGTGATGCCGCCCTTCTTCTCGCCGACCAGATACAGCGGACAGCCGGCGGCCAGCAGTGGTGCCATCTGCGCCAGCGCATACTCGGCCCGCTCGATGGCCTTGGGCATGACCAGGATGGCCCCTTCCAGCCCTTCCACTGCCGGACACAGGTGGGAGAAGCTCAGCTGATGCTCCGGCAACCTGCCGCGCAGGCCGAGAAAGGCCGAGTAGTCCCAGGTCCACACATGCCAGTCGCCCGGCAGCTCTCGGGTCAGCTCGTCAGCCGCGGGGTTGACCAGCAGCAGCCGCTGACCGGCAAGCAGCTCGGCACTGCGCAGAAGAATCTGACTGGTGTTGTCCATGGCGACTCCGAAGGTAGGTAAGCAAGGGGCCGGGCATTGTACGCGATGGCGAGCACTCTCTGGGAGGACGAGCTGCTCGCCACCCGGGGTAAAGCCCATCCGCTTTACGTCAGGACGGTCACTTGCGTGGCTTGGCCCGGGTGGTGGGTTCGGCCTGCAGGGGATCATCCGGCCAATAGTGTTTGGGGTAGCGCCCCTTCATGTCCTTCTTCACCTCGGCGTAGCTGCTGCGCCAGAAGCCCTCCAGGTCCTGGGTTACCTGCACCGGCCGCTGCGCCGGCGACAGCAGGTGCAGCTTGAGCGCCATACGGCCATTGGCGATGCGCGGCGTCTGCGCGCTGCCGAACATTTCCTGCAGCCGCACCGCCAGTACCGGCGGCGTTTCGCTGTAGTCGATGCGGATGCGCGAACCGGTGGGCACCGTCCAGTGGGTCGGCGCCTGCTCATCCAGCGCCTTGGGCAGCGGCCAGGGCAGCAACCCGGTGAGTATGGCCGGCAGATCCAGATTGGCAAAATGCGCCAGCCGCGTGACCTTGCCGAGCCAGGGCGCCAGCCACTGCTCCAGGCTGTCCAGCAGGGCCTGATTGGATACATCCGGCCAGGCGGACTCGCCGCCCTGCTCAAGATCCAGATTACGCAGCAGCAGGATACGCGCCTGCCACTGGCGCAGCGCAGGGGTCCAGGGCAGCAGGTTCAGGCCCTGCTTGCGTACCACCGCGCAGAGTGCGCGATTGCGCTGTTCCGGTTCGATGTCCCTGAGCGGCTCGCGGCGGTACACCAGTGCCCCCACCCGCCACTGCTGCTCGGCCACCAGGGTTTCGCTGCGCCCATCCCATTCCAGCGTCTGTTCCTGATGCAGCAGCTCCGGCAGGTATGTCGGCAGCCAGGCGGCATCCAGAGCCGCGGCCAGGAAGATCCGCGCATTGCGCTGGCTGGCGTGCCCGCCGAGGCTGGCAACCACCAGCCACTCCTGCTGCTGCAGACTGTCGACCTGGGGGAAGGCCGCTGATCGCCCGTTGGCCAGGCGATAGTCGCTGCCCTGCTCGCCACGCCGCCTGGCGATGCGATCCGGATAGGCCAGCGCCAGCAGCAATCCCGCCCAGTGCTCGTCCTGCGGGCTCGGCAGGGGTTCGACTACCGGGAAGCGGGCCAGCAGTTTCTGCCACTGTTCGACCAGACGCCGTGCCCGCTGCAGGGCGCCGCGATCCAGCGCCGGCTCGTTGCGCGGTGCATCGAAAGTGGCCAGCCGGCGGGCAATGTCGGCATCCTCGACCCCGCGCAGCAGGTCCCGCTCGCCGAGGATGGCCGCCAGCCGGCAAGCCAGCTGTCCCAGGCCCAGAGCCTGGCCGCGCAGCAGCATGTGCGCCAGGCGCGGGTGCATCGGCAGCTCACTCAGAGCAGTGCCGTGTTCGGTCAGTGCCCAACCGCTGCCACGGCCCTCAAGGGCACCCAGCTGAACCAGCAGGTCCCTGCCCTGCTGCAGGGCGGCGGCAGGCGGTGGGTCGAGCCACACCAGTTCGGCGGGATCGTCCACACCCCAGCGCGCCAGCTGCAGTGCCAGCGGCGCCAGATCGGCCTGCAGGATCTCCGCCGGACTCTGGGCCGCCAGCTGGGCGTGCTGATCGGCGGACCACAGGCGATAGCAGACACCCGGCTCGGTACGGCCGGCGCGTCCGGCACGCTGCTCGGCGGCAGCCCGGGAGATGCGCCGGGTATGCAGGCGGGTCATGCCCGACACCGGATCGAAAGCCGGCTCCCGGCACAGGCCGGAGTCGATCACCACCCGCACCCCGTCGATGGTCAGGCTGGTCTCGGCAATGGGCGTGGCCAGCACCACCTTGCGCCGCCCCGGTGGGGCCGGGCTGATGGCCGCACGCTGGGCGGCAAAGTCAAGATCGCCGTACAGCGGCGTCACATCCACATCCGGCGCATCGGCCAAGGCGGTTTCCAGGCGGGATTGCAGTCGCCGGATCTCTGCGGCGCCTGGGAGAAACACCAGCAGACTGCCGCTGTCCGTGGCCAGCGCCTGCAGTACCAATTGCTCCAGCACCGGCTCGATGGGCTGCCCCGGGGCCAGCGCACTGCCGTGGTGGATCTGCACCGGGTACTGCCGGCCTTCACTGCTGACCAGCGGCGCATCGTCCAGCAGCCGGCTGACCGCCGCCGCATCCAGCGTGGCCGACATGACCAGGAGTTTCAGCGGGTCCTGCTCATCGCGCAGGTACTGCTGGGTCTGCAGACAGAGCGCCAGGCCCAGATCGGCGTCCAGACTGCGTTCATGGAATTCGTCGAAGATCACCAGGCCGACGCCGGGCAGCTCGGGGTCGGCCTGCAGCAGTCGTTGCAATATGCCCTCGGTCACCACTTCGATGCGGGTGGCGGCGCTGACTCGGGTTTCCAGGCGGATGCGATAACCGACGGTCTGACCCACCGGCTCGCCGAGCAACTGGGCCAGGCGTTCGGCAGCAGCCCGCGCCGCCAGCCGCCGCGGCTCCAGCAGAATGATCTTCTTTCCTGCCAGCCAGTCGCTGTCCAGCAGCGCCAGCGGCACCAGAGTGGTCTTGCCGGCACCGGGCGGCGCCTGCAGCACCACACAGGGGTGCGTGGCCAGCTGCTGGTCCAGTGCCGGCAGCACGGCCTGTACGGGAAGCTCGTTCATCGGGGCTCACTTTCGATTGGAGCCGGGCATTATACTCCGCCATCTTCAAGCCATCAGTGCGGACGCGTATAGTTGGTGCATCCAGTCACCTGCCTGTATGTGAGGGTTCAACAATGCGTCTGAAGGCTCTGGCAAGCATCCTGCTGAGCACCACCCTGGTCACCCAGCTCGCCGCCTGCGGCACCGTTTTCTATCCCGAGCGGCGCGGGCAGATCAGCGGCGAGATCGATCCCGGCGTGGCCATTCTCAATGGCATCGGCCTGCTGTTCTATGTCATCCCCGGTCTGGTGGCCTTTGCGGTGGACTTTGCCACCGGCGCCATCTACTTCCCCGACGCGCGCTATTCCCTGGCTCCGGAACGTCTGGGCGAGGCGCTTGATGACCAGGGTGCGGTGGACCCGCTGAAGCTCAAGGCCATATTGCACCGGGATCTGGGTGTCGACCTGCCGATGGAGCAGGCAGTTCAGGTTCAGCACCCGCGCAGCCAGCCACTGGCCCTGCTGAACCTGCCGGCACGCGGCTGATGACCGACAGGGCACAAGTTACCGCGGAAAATGGCCGCCTGCTGCGCCGGGTAACCTACGCCTCACTGGCCACCGCGCTGCTGCTGATCGGCCTCAAGACCGCCGTCTGGCTGATGTCCGGTTCGGTCAGCCTGCTGGCCTCGCTGACCGACTCGCTGATGGATGCCGGTGCCTCGCTGATCAACCTGCTGGCTGTCGGCTATGCGCTGACACCTGCGGACAAGGGGCACCGTTTCGGTCACGGCAAGGCCGAGGCCCTGGCCGGTCTGGCCCAGTCCGCGTTCATCACCCTGTCCGCCGGCCTGGTGTTGTGGCAGGGTTTGGAGCGACTGCGCCAACCTATGCCGCTGGACGGCGCCTGGTACGGTGTCGGGGTGATGCTGTTCTCCATTATCGCTACCCTGCTGTTGCTGCGTTTCCAGAACCGTGTGATCCGCCGCACCGGCTCTACCGCCATCCGTGCCGACGCCCTGCATTACCGTTCCGACCTGCTGATGAACACCAGCATCATTGTCGCCCTGATCCTGGCCTGGTACGGCATCAGCGGTGCGGACGCGCTGTTCGGCATCGGTATTGCCCTGTTCATTGCCCTGGGTGCCCTGAAGATCGGCCGCGATGCGGTGCAGATTCTCATGGATCATGAGCTGCCGGAGGAGGTTCGTCAGGAAGCGCTGGCCCTGGCCCGTGCCGTGCCCGGTGTGATGGGCGTGCATGACCTGCGCACCCGCGAGTCCGGGCAGCAGTGGTTCATCCAGATGCACCTGGAGCTGCCGGCCGAGCTGCCGCTGGGACAGGCCCATGCATTGGGGGAGCAGGTGCGCCTGGCGATCTGCGAACGCTTCCCCCAGGCCGAGGTGCTGGTTCACAAGGACCCGGTCTGACACGCAGAAACGCCAACGGCCGACTGAGTCGGCCGTTGGCGTTGATGTCCGTCGCTATCCTGGTGGGATACTGCCTCTACTCCTGACCTTCTGGGTCGGGAAGCCGGGTGATGAGTGGAACCTTCTGGGTTGCTCATCCCAGTCCTGCTCTTTTGAAGCGGCTGGTTGGACGCGCCGGCTGGCGTTGAAACATGTGGCTATATTACTCAGGCGACCGCGCCATTTCTTTTCTTTTATTGCCCATCCAACGCTATACTCCGCAACAATTCACTAATGATCATTCATTTCAAGCAAGAGAACAGGAGCGCCGCCATGATGCCCACCGATCTAGACCGCTACGACCTGAAAATCCTTGCGGCCCTGCAGGAAAACGCTGCCATCAGCAATCAGGAGCTGGCCGACCGCATCGGCCTGTCGCCATCGCCCTGCTCGCGACGGGTCAAGCAGCTGGAGGAAGCCGGCTACATCCTGCGCCAGGTGGCTCTGCTTGACCCGCACAAGCTCGGCCTGACGCTCACGGCCTTTGTCATGGTCGGCATGGACAGGCATACTCCCGACCGTTTTGCCCACTTCGAGGACACCATCCGCCAGTGCCCGGAGGTGCTCAACTGCGCCCTGGTGACCGGAATGGATGCCGATTACCAGTTGCGCGTGGTGGTGCAGGACATGGATCATTATCAGCAGTTCCTGCTGGGCACCCTGACGCGGATCGAGGGTGTGTCCAGCGTACGTTCGAGCTTCGTGCTCAACCAGGTGGTCTCCAGCACGGAATTGCCCCTCAATCATCTGGTCAACAGATAAACACCCCTTGCCGGAGGACCCCGTGAGCTACGAAGAATTCGAAGCCCTTGCCCTGCCCCTGACCATCTTCGCGCTGGTTGCCTTCATGGGCTTCATCGTCTGGGATCTGGCCAAGCAATCCAAGGCCGGACGCTGGGGCACAGCGGTGCTGTTCTTCGCCCTGGGCCTGGGCGTGGTCGGCTTCGTGATCAAGGCAATCATCCTGGGCAATGTCGAAGGTTTCTGACCCGGCGGGCCGGCGGCAGCGCCCCGCCGCGACGCGACCCGATCGACGCCCCCGACGCCAGCCGGCTGCGCGTCCGGCGGTGCCCCGTCTGATAGCACTGAACAAGCCCTTCGATGTGCTGACTCAGTTCACCGATGATCAGGGCCGGGCAACCCTCAGGGACTTCGTGGATATTCCCGGCATCTATGCCGCTGGGCGGCTGGACCGGGACAGCGAGGGCCTGCTGCTGCTGACCAACGATGGTCGCCTGCAGGCACGGATCACCGACCCCAGACACAAGCTGGCCAAGACCTACTGGGTGCAGGTCGAGGGCGAGCCGACCGCCGAGCAGCTGGCGCAGCTGCGGGCCGGTCCGCTGCTCAATGACGGTCCGACCCGTCCAGCCGAGGTGGAACAGATGGCCGAGCCGGCCCTGTGGCCCCGCCAGCCACCGGTGCGCTTTCGCAAGAGCATTCCCACCAGCTGGCTGGCGATCACCATACGCGAAGGACGTAATCGCCAGGTAAGACGCATGACCGCTGCCGTGGGATTGCCCACTCTGCGACTGGTCAGGGTGCGGATCGGGGATTGGGAGCTGGGTGACCTGCAGCCGGGCGAGTGGCGCGAGCTGCCCTGTTGAGCCCGGCGGCGGCCACCGCGTTCAGTAGCGCCAGCCGAGGCGGCGGAACACGAACCCCATCAGCCAGGCCGGACCGATCAGCAGAAACTGCACATCCTTGAAGAAGGACGGTTTCTTGCCTTCCACGTGGTGACCGATGAACTGGCCGATCCAGGCCACCACGAAAATTGCCACACAGGGCCAGAAAACCACCGGCATCAGATGCAGGATCCACAGCATCACCAGACCCTGCAGCGCCATGACCAGCGCCAGCTGCCAGGACAGCACCACATAGAAGGCCAGCGCCAGGCCGAGCACCACGGCCGCCACCAGCGGATGGAGCGCCCAGAGCATGCCCAGTACGCTGAAGGTGATCAGCGGCACGCAGACCCAGTGCACCAGTTTGTTCAAAGGGTTGCGATGGCTCTCGCCATACTCATCGAACCATTGCTCTACGGTCTTCATCAGCAGCTTCCCTCGCGAGTTATTGTTATAGTCAGCGGTCATCAGCGGCGGCCCTGCCCATTGCGGCGGCGACCCGCCCACATACCGATACCTGACCTTCGATGGTAAGCTTAACGCATGAATACGCCTACTCCTTTTCGTCCCGTTGTTCTCTGTCTTTCCGGCCATGACCCCAGCGGTGGTGCCGGCCTGCAGGCCGATATCGAGGCGTTGCTGGCCCAGGGCTGTCATGCCGCCCCCACGGTGACCGCGCTGACCGTGCAGAACACGGTGAATGTCAGCGATTTCCGCGTACTGGATCGCGAATGGGTACTGGCCCAGGCCAATGCCGTGCTCAACGACATGCCGGTGGCGGCGGTCAAGCTGGGCATGCTCGGCAATCTGGAAATGGTCGACACCGTGGTGGAGATACTGCAGGCCCACCCGCACCTGCCGCTGGTCTGCGACCCGGTGCTGCGCGCCGGCGGTGGCGGCTCGCTGGGCAAGGATGAGGTCGGCTATGCGATGCGCGAGAAACTGCTGCCGCTGGCCCGCATCGTCACCCCCAATCTGCCCGAAGCGCGCATCCTCGCCGAGCTGCCCGAGGGCACCGCGGATGAATGCGCCGAAAAGCTCATGCCGCTGTGCCAGAACCTGCTGATCACCGGCGGTCACGGCACCGAACAGGAAGTGCATAACCGCCTGTACTGCCAGGATGGCAGCCAGCACACCTTCACCTGTGCCCGCCTGCCCGGCGAGTACCACGGTTCCGGCTGTACCCTGGCCAGCACCCTGGCCGGACGCCTGGCGCTGGCCGAGGATCTGGTCAGCGCCGTGGAGAATGCCCTGGACTACACCTGGCGCACCCTGCGCGACGCCGAGCGGCCGGGGCAGGGTCAGTATGTACCGCGCCGTCTGCCGCTGGACTTCTGCCAGTGAGCCTGCGCGGCCTCTACGCCATCACCGACAGCGCCCTGCTCGCCGATGGCCGCCTGCTGCCCTGGGTCGAGGCGAGCCTGGCTGGCGGCGCCCGACTCCTGCAGTACCGGGACAAGAGCAGGGACAGCGTGCGCCGGCGGGAAGAGGCCGGCCAGCTGAGAACGCTGTGCGCGCAGTACGGTACTGAGCTGCTGATCAACGATGATCTGGCCCTGGCCAGCGAACTCGGGGTCGGTGTGCACCTGGGCCTGGAGGATGGCAGCCTGCAGGAAGCCCGTGCCGAGCTGGGGCCGGAAGCCATCGTCGGCGCCACCTGCCACGCCAGCCTGGCCAATGCCGAAGCCGCGCTGGCCGCCGGCGCCAGCTATATTGCCTTCGGCCGTTTCTTCGACTCCCGGACCAAGCCCGGCGCCCCGGCCGCCACCCTGGAACTGCTGGAGCAGGCCCGCGAGCGCTTCAGCGCTCCCATCGTCGCCATCGGCGGCATCACCCTGGAGCGCGCCCCGCAACTGCTGGCGGCAGGCGCTGATCTGCTGGCCGTTATCCACGGCCTGTTCGGCGCTGATTCTGCTCGTGAAGTGCAATATCGCGCTCAGACCTTCAACTCATTGTTCTGACTCCACGGAAGGCTAGTCATGGGAAAGAAGTATGCTTTGATTGACTTGGAAAATATCCAGCCAGCCTCTCTTCAAAAGCTCAAAGCCGAGAGCTACCAACTGAAGATATTTGTGGGTGCGCATCAGGCTAAAGTCAGTGTGGAGTTTGCGGAAGAGGTGCAACGATTTGGTGAAAATGCTCAGTACATACGACTGACCAGCAGCGGCAAGAACGCCTTGGACTTCCACATTGCTTTCTATATGGGTCAGCTAGCCACCAACGAGCCAGATTGCCAGCTACTGGTGATTTCCAAAGACACAGGCTATGACCCTCTTCTCAAGCATTTACGCTCCTTGGGAATCAAGGCCAATCGGAGTGCTGCCATTGTGAGTGTCGCAACCCCATCCACACTCCCCAGCTCTCAGGCTGGTTCAGCCACAAAAAAAACTCCTGCACAGATGTCCATGAAGGAGCGCATCCATCATGTGAGACAGCATCTACAAAAAGCAGGTAAAGCCAAGCCAGCCAAACTAAAAACACTGACTACAGCTCTAGACTCAGTATTCCAGAAGAAGCTAAGCGAGCTCGCGATCAGCGACATTGTTAACGAACTCATCAAACAAGGTATTGTGATCGACGAACAAGGCTCGATTACATACAAACTCAACGCCTAAAGGAATTTTTCATGTCCCGTTCCGAATCCCTGTTTGCCAGTGCCCAGAAACATATTCCCGGCGGCGTCAACTCGCCGGTGCGGGCCTTCCGCAGCGTCGGCGGCAGCCCGCTGTTCATCAAGCATGCCGAAGGGGCCTACATCATTGACGAGGATGACCGCCGTTATGTGGATTATGTCGGCTCCTGGGGCCCGATGATCCTGGGTCATGGCCACCCCGAGGTGCTTGAGGCGGTGCGCCGCCAGCTCGAGCATGGCTTGTCCTACGGCGCCCCCACCGCCATGGAAACCGAGATGGCGGAGCTGGTGTGCTCGCTGGTGCCGTCCATGGACATGGTGCGCATGGTCAGCTCCGGTACCGAGGCGACCATGAGCGCCATCCGCCTGGCCCGGGGTTACACCGGCCGCGACACCATCATCAAGTTCGAGGGCTGCTACCACGGTCACTCCGACAGCCTGCTGGTCAAGGCCGGCTCCGGCGCCCTGACCTTCGGCGTACCCAGCTCGCCGGGCGTACCGGCGGCCTTTGCCCAGCACACCCTGACCCTGCCCTATAACGACATTGCTGCCGTGCGTGAAACGCTCAGCCGGGTCGGCAATGAAATCGCCTGCATCATCGTCGAACCGGTGGCCGGCAACATGAACTGCGTACCGCCGGTACCGGGCTTCCTCGAAGGCCTGCGCGAGGCTTGTGACGAACATGGTGTCGTGCTGATCTTCGACGAGGTGATGACCGGTTTCCGCGTGGCACTGGGCGGCGCTCAGGCCCATTTCGGCGTTACCCCGGATCTGTCCACCTTCGGCAAGATCGTCGGCGGCGGCATGCCGGTGGGCGCTTTCGGCGGCAAGCGTGAAATCATGCAGCACATCTCGCCGCTGGGTCCGGTCTACCAGGCCGGCACCCTGTCTGGCAACCCGCTGGCCATGGCCGCCGGTCTGACCACCCTGAAACTCATCAGCCGCCCCGGCTTCCATGACGAGCTGGCCGCCTACACCAGCCGGCTGCTGCAGGGCCTGCAGGACCGCGCCGATGCCGCCAGCGTGCCCTTCGTCACCACCCAGGTGGGCGGCATGTTCGGCCTGTACTTCAGCGGCGCCGATGCCATCCAGACCTTCGAGGATGTCATGGCCAGTGATGCCGAGCGCTTCAGCAAGTTCTTCCACCTGATGCTGGACCAGGGCGTGTACCTGGCGCCCAGTGCCTATGAGGCCGGCTTTACCTCCATCGCCCACGGCGAGGCGGAACTGCAGCTGACCCTGGACGCCGCCGAACGCGCCTTCGCCGCACTCTGAGTCCCGCCCCGAACGGGGTTCGCCACTGCGCATCCACCGCCGGCCAGCCCGGCGGTTGGCGCCGGCGCGGATTCCAGCGCACAATGACACCTGACGCATCAGCCAACGGGCCCCTGACCATGACCAGACCGCTCCGCTCTCTCCTGTTCTGCACCCTGTTCGGACTGGGCCTGGGCTCCGTGCCGGCCCTGGCCCAGAACGACGAGCCGCTGGTGATCAGCACCGAGGAACACTGCGCGCTCAACCGCGTGGATGATGACAACCTGCCCCTGGCGCTGGACAGCTGCCGCAGCATGGCCGAGGCCGATGACATGCAGGCGCAGTTCGAGATGGGGGAGTTCTACTACCATGGCGAGCGCAGCGAGCGGGACCTGGCGCAGGCGCTCAAGTGGTACGAACGCGCCTCGATCCAGGGGCACCCCGATGCCCAGTACCGCCTCGGCCTGATGCACGCCACCGGTGAGGGCGTGGAGCGCAACCTGCCCCAGGCCTACATCATGCTGAAGATGGCTGCCGTCAATGGTCAGGACGCCGCCATGGATGCCAGTGATCGCCTGGCCGAAGAGATGAACGAGGAGGAGATTGCCTCAGCGACCCAGGTGCTGGGCACGCTGTTCCGCAATTATCTGCGGCATATCCGGGAAGAGCAGCTGCGCCGGCTGCATCCGGAGTTGCTGGAAGAGGAGCTGCAACCCGAGATGGAGTGAGCCGGGGCTCACCCCTGCCCCGACCCCGGACCGGGCGGCAGCGGAAAGGACATCACGTTGCTGCCACCCTTGGCCTCGCTGATCTTGGCCTGACCGACACGCTCCACCTCGTCGATGCGCACTATGGCGTGCAGCGGGATGAAGCTGCGGTTGACGCCTTCGAACTGGTTCTTGAGCTTTTCCTCGCCCGGGTCGACCAGCATCTGCGAACGCTCGCCAAACACCAGCTCCTCGACCTCGAGAAAGCCCCACAGCTCGCTCTGGAAGATCTGGCGGGCATAGATTTCAAACACCTGCCCCTGATTGAGGAAAATCACCCGGAAGATGGGCTGCTGCTTGTCTTTGCTCATGGACTCGTACGTTACACCACAGGTCAGTAATGCCGGGCGCCGAAACGCCGGATTGAAGGTCGCGGATCATAGCACATCCGCGAGCGCTGCAAGCACCCGACCACCACCATCACATTGCCCGGGTCAAGCGTGTATAATCGCCGTTTTTCTCCACGAGTCACCCCCGCAAACCCATGGCAAAGAAACTTTTTATCCAGACCCACGGCTGCCAGATGAACGAGTACGACAGCTCGCGCATGGCAGATCTGCTCGGCGAATATCAGGCGATGGAGCTGACCGACAGTCCCGAAGAGGCTGACGTGATCCTGCTCAACACCTGCTCGATTCGCGAGAAGGCGCAGGAGAAGGTGTTCTCCGAGCTGGGGCGCTGGCGACCGCTGAAGGAGAAGAATCCCGACCTCATCATCGGCGTCGGCGGCTGTGTTGCCAGCCAGGAAGGGACCGCCATCCGCGAGCGGGCTTCCTATGTGGACGTGGTGTTCGGCCCTCAGACCCTGCACCGTCTGCCGGAGATGATCGACGCCGCGCGCACCACCGGTGCTCCCCAGGTAGACGTATCCTTCCCCGAGATCGAGAAGTTCGACCGCCTGCCCGAGCCCCGGGTCGATGGCCCGACCGCCTATGTTTCGGTCATGGAAGGCTGCAGCAAGTACTGCAGCTTCTGTGTGGTGCCCTACACCCGGGGCGAGGAAGTCAGCCGTCCCTTCGATGACGTGCTGGCCGAGTGCGTGCACCTGGCCGAGAACGGCGTGCGCGAGATCACCCTGCTGGGCCAGAACGTCAATGGCTACCGGGGCGAGACCCATGATGGCGGCATCGCCGACCTGGCCGATCTGATCCGGGTGATCGCCCAGATCGACGGCATTGATCGGATACGCTACACCACCTCGCACCCGCTGGAGTTCTCCGACAGCCTGATCCAGGCCCACGCCGAAGTACCGGAGCTGGTCAAGTACCTGCATCTGCCGGTGCAATCGGGCTCCGACCGGGTGCTGGCCGGCATGAAGCGCAACCACACGGTGCTGGAATACAAATCCCGCATCCGCAAGCTCAAGGCGGCGGTGCCGGATATCATCCTCAGCTCGGACTTCATCGTCGGCTTCCCCGGGGAGACCGACCGCGACTTCGAGCAGACCATGAAACTGGTGGAAGAAGTCGGCTTCGACTTCTCCTATTCCTTCATCTACAGCGCCCGCCCCGGCACCCCGGCAGCCGACCTGGTGGATGACACTCCCGCCGAGGTGAAGAAACAGCGCCTGCAGATACTCCAGGCCCGGCTCAACCAGCAGGGTTTCGAGAACAGCCGTCGCATGGTCGGCACCACCCAGCGCATTCTGGTCACCGACTATTCGAAGAAGGACCCGGGCATGCTGCAGGGTCGTACCGAACACAACCGCGTGGTCAACTTCCGCAGCGACAACCCGGCGCTGATCGGCCAGTTTGTGGACGTGCGTATTGATGAGGCCCTGCCCCACTCCCTGCGCGGCACTCTGCTGAGCGAAACCGTGCACTGAGCCAGGCTGCCGCTGCCGCCGGAGGCCGCTGGCCGTCCGGCTTTGCAGCGGCCATTTTGCGCGCTATGCTGTGACCTTCCCACTGCCACAAGGCCCCCTGAAGACCAATTTGAACGCTCCCTTGACCATCCATCGTTTCAGTATCGAGCCCGTGGACTCCCGGCGCTTTGCCAGTCTGTGCGGCCAGTTTGATGAAAACCTGCGCCTGATCGAACAGCGCCTCGGCATCGAGGTGCGCAATCGTGGCAATCATTTTGAATTGATTGGCGATCCGGCCATCACCCGCTCGGCCGAGGCGGTGCTGCGTCAGCTGTATCGCGAAACCCGCGATCACCGTGACCTGGAGCCGGAAACCGTGCACCTGTATCTTCAGGAGTCCGGTCTGGAGAACCTCAGCGAGGCACTGGCTCAGGACAGCCACCATCAGCCGGTGATACTGCGCACCAAGCGCATGACCATCCAGCCCCGGGGTCCGAATCAGCAGAGCTACGTGCGCTCGATCCAGGAGCACGACATCAACTTCGGCATCGGCCCTGCGGGTACCGGCAAGACCTATCTGGCGGTGGCCTGCGCCGTGGATGCCCTGGAGCGCGAGCAGATCCGCCGCATCCTGCTGGTGCGCCCGGCGGTGGAAGCCGGCGAGAAGCTGGGCTTTCTGCCCGGCGACCTGTCGCAGAAGATCGACCCCTACCTGCGCCCCCTGTACGACGCACTGTACGAGATGCTCGGCTTCGAGCAGGTGGCCAAGCTGATCGAACGCCAGGTGATCGAGGTAGCCCCGCTGGCCTACATGCGCGGCCGCACGCTGAACAACAGCTTCATCATCCTCGATGAGAGTCAGAACACCACCCTGGAACAGATGAAGATGTTCCTCACGCGGATCGGGTTCGGCTCAACTGCCGTGATCACCGGGGACATCACCCAGGTCGACCTGCCCCGCGGCACGCGCTCGGGTCTGACCCACGTCATGGAAGTACTCAAGGACGTCAAGGGCATCGGCTTTACCCACTTCCAGTCCAAGGACGTGGTGCGCCATCCGCTGGTGCAGCGCATCGTCGAGGCCTACGACCGTTTCGACCAGCGTCAGGAGCAGGAGCGCCAGGAGCGCCGTCATGACCATTGAGGTAGACATACAGAGGGCGACCGACGCGCCCGATCAACCTGACGACGACAGTCTCATGCGCTGGGCCGCCCTGGCCCTGCGCAACAACCCCGGCAGCGAACTGACCATACGTCTGGTAGATGCCGAGGAGAGCCAGGAGCTCAATCGGGAGTACCGTCACAAGGACTACCCGACCAATGTCCTGTCCTTCCCCGCCGACCTGCCCCCGGAACTCGAGATCCCCCTGCTGGGCGATCTGGTCATCTGCGTGCCCGTGGTCAACCGCGAGGCCGCAGAACAGGGCAAGCGACGCGAGGACCATTGGGCCCACATGGTCATCCATGGCTGCCTGCACCTGCTGGGCCATGATCACATCGAAGACAGTGAGGCCGAGATCATGGAACAGCTCGAACGCGAGCTGCTGGCCGAGCTGGGCGTTGCCGATCCCTACCTTGAATCCGACGAGTAATGAGAGAGCCATGAGCGAAGATCGACCGAGCAGCGGACACAGGTCCTGGCTGGAGAAGCTGGTTCAGCCCTTTGCCCAGGAACCGCGCAGTCGCCAGGAATTGCTTGAGGTCTTGCGTACCGCCCAGCGCAACGAGGTGCTGGATCTGGAAGCACTGAGCATTATCGAGGGAGCCCTTCAGGTGGCGGACATGCAGGTCCGGGATATCATGATTCCCCGGTCGCAGATGAACACCATCAAGGCCAGCCAGACACCCCGGGAGTTCCTCCCGGCGATCATCGAGGCGGCCCACTCCCGGTTTCCTGTCATCGGCGAAAGCATCGATGACGTGCTCGGCATCCTGCTGGCCAAGGATCTGCTGCCCCTGCTGCTGGAGGGCAACACCGAGCGCTTCAACATCAAGGACGTGCTGCGTCCGGCCACCTGTGTGCCCGAGTCCAAGCGCCTGAACGTCCTGCTCAAGGAGTTCCGCGCTACCCATAACCACATGGCGATCGTCATCGACGAGTACGGCGGCGTGTCCGGGCTGATCACTATCGAGGACGTGCTTGAACAGATCGTCGGCGACATCGAGGACGAGCACGACTTCGATGATGAGGAATACATCAAGGCCCTGCCCTCCGGCGACTATCTGGTCAAGGGGCTGACGCCAATCGAGGACTTCAACGAGGAGTTCGAGACGGATTTCTCCGACGAGGAGTTCGATACCTTCGGCGGACTGGTGATGAATGCCTTCGGTCATCTGCCCAAGCGCAACGAGATCGTCGAACTGGATGGCTTCCGCGTCCGCATCCTGAATGCCGACAGCCGCCGCATCCACCTGCTGCGGGTCAGCCTGATCCAGCCCTGAGGCATTGCCTGCTCGATGACGGGGCCTGCAACCGATGACGATGATGGTTTGACACGAGGAACCCATGCCGCTGGCACATGAACTGCTCGACTGGCTTCGCGCCCCCGGCTGGCGCGGCCACCTGCTGGCCCTGATTGCCGGTGCCCTCACTACCCTGTCCTTCACTCCCTTCGATATCTGGCCGCTGGGCCTGCTGTCAATTGCCCTGCTGTACCAGGGCCTGCAGCGCCTGGAGGGCCGTCAGGCGCTGTGGCGCGGCTGGTGCTGGGGACTGGGACTGTTTCTCAGCGGTGTATCCTGGATCTATATCAGCATCCACGTGCATGGTTATGCCGCACCGGCCCTGGCAGCCCTGCTGACCGGAGGTCTGGTGGCGGGACTGGCGCTGATCCCGGCGCTGACCGCCTGGCTGTGGGCCCGCTGGCTGCGTCCGCAATCGGGTCCCTGGCTGGCAAGTCTCGGCTTCGCCGCTCTCTGGGTCGGCCAGGAGTTTTTTCGCAGCTGGTTCCTCACCGGCTTTCCCTGGCTGTATCAGGGCTACGCCCACACCGATACCTGGCTGGCCGGCTGGGCACCGATTGGCGGAGTTTGGCTGCTGAGCTTCATCACCGTGTTCAGCGCCTGTCTGCTCAGCCACGGCGGACTCTGGCGTCGCTGGAAGAACGCCCTGGCGATGATCGCGGCGCTGCTCGGAATCTGGGGCGCCGGCGGCCTGCTGACCGGCATCGAATGGACGCGCCCGGCGGGCGAGCCCCTGTCGGTCGCCCTGATCCAGGCCAATATCGAACAGTCGCGCAAGTGGGACCCGGCGCACATCGACCATACCCTCGCCACCTTCCGCGACATGAGTTATGCCCAGCGCCGGGATACCGACCTGATCGTCTGGCCGGAAACCGCAGTCCCGGTTCTGAGCAGCAGTGCCATGCCCTTTGTCCAGGGCGTGGCGGCCAATCTTGCCAGCCAGGGCACCACCCTGATCACCGGCATCCCGGTAGACGAGGACGACCAGGGCCAGCTGCGCATCTACAACGGCATCATGGTCGCCGGCAGCAAGCCCGATACCTATCTCAAGCACAAGCTGGTGCCCTTCGGCGAGTACGTCCCGCTGGAGCAGTGGCTGCGCGGGATGATTGCCTTCTTCGATCTGCCCATGTCCAGCTTCTCCCGCGGCCCGCTGGAGCAGGACCCGCTGCAGGCCGCCGGATACCAGCTGGCGCCTTTCATCTGTTACGAGACCGTCTATCCGGATTTTGCCGCGCGGCTGGCCCGTCGCAGTCAGCTGCTGATCACCATCAGCAACGACAGCTGGTTCGGTGAGTCCATCGGTCCCCTGCAGCACCTGCAGATGGCCCGCATGCGGGCTCTGGAGTCGGGCCGCTGGATGATCCGCGGCACCAATAACGGGGTCACTGCCCTGATCGATCACCAAGGCCGGATTACCGCGCGTATTCCCCAGTTTCAGCAGCTGGCGTTGCACGGCTGGGTGCAGCCCCGCGACGGCCAGACACCCTGGCTGCGCTGGGGCAACTGGCCGCTGGGTACGCTAATGGGGGCGACTCTGTTGCTGTGCCTCGTACAGCGCCGAAATGATCGACGGTGACGCTGACACGCGATTGAGTTTGATGCTGCGCAGGATCTGATCGAGCAGCCGCAGGTCGGATTCGCTCAATCCCTGTATTTCCAGTTCTCCGGGGGCACTTGGCTGTCCACTCAGCCATTGGCGGGTACAGGCCAGATCCATCGCCTGATCCAGTCTTCGCAGCAATCGACCGTAGGACGAGTCCCGATCACCGCGCAGGGCCGCTGATTGCACTGATTTCATGCGATTCTCCCTGATGGGTACGATATCCGTCCACGCGGACTCCTCGGTAGCCGCCCTGCAGAGCGTACCAGTAAGCGGTCGCGGCTCCCTTGCCCCTTAGCATAGTCGGCGGCCGTGGCTTGCCCGGTGCCCGGCGACGAATGGCATACCGCTACCGGTTCATGGCCGCTGTGGTGTATGCTGCCCCATTACTTTTTATCCTGATACGAGCCTACAGACAGCCCTCCCCATGCAAGAACAGTATTCTCCCCGCGAAATCGAACATGCCGCCCAGCAGGAATGGGAAAGGACCGACGCCTTCAGGGTTGAGGAAACCCCCGACCGCGATACCTACTATTGCCTGTCCATGTTCCCCTACCCCAGCGGCAAGCTGCACATGGGGCATGTTCGCAACTACACCATCGGTGACGTGATCGCCCGCTACCAGCGCATGCAGGGTCGCAATGTACTGCAGCCGATGGGCTGGGACGCCTTCGGCATGCCTGCGGAGAACGCCGCGATGAACAATCAGGTGGCCCCGGCGGCCTGGACCTGGTCGAACATCGACTACATGCGCAACCAGCTCAAGAGCCTGGGCCTGGCCATCGACTGGTCGCGCGAGTTCGCCACCTGTGCACCTGACTACTACCGCTGGGAGCAGTGGCTGTTCACCCGTCTGTTCAAGAAGGGCGTGATCTACCGCAAGAACGGCACGGTCAACTGGGACCCGGTGGACCAGACGGTACTGGCCAACGAGCAGGTGATCGACGGCCGCGGCTGGCGCAGTGGCGCACTGGTCGAGAAGCGTGAGATCCCCATGTACTACTTCCGCATCACCGATTACGCGGAGGAGCTGCTCAGCTCGCTGGATGACCTGCCCGGCTGGCCGGAACAGGTCAAGACCATGCAGCGCAACTGGATCGGCAAGTCGGTGGGGATGGAGGTGCATTTCCCCTACGACCAGGCCAGCATCGGCCGGGACGGCAAGCTCAAAGTGTTCACCACCCGCCCGGACACCCTGATGGGGGCCACCTATGTGGCCGTGGCGGCGGAACACCCGCTGGCCGCTCAGGCCGCCGAGAGCGATCCCCAGCTGCAGGCCTTCATCGAAGAATGCAAGCGCGGCGGCGTATCCGAAGCGGACATTGCCACCCAGGAGAAGAAGGGTCGCGCGACCCGTCTGTTCGTCGAGCATCCGCTGACCGGCGACAAGCTCCCGGTGTGGGTCGCCAACTATGTGCTCATGGGTTACGGCGAAGGCGCCGTGATGGCTGTTCCGGCCCATGACGAGCGCGACTTCGAATTCGCCAGCCAATACAACCTGCCAATCAAGCCGGTGATCCGTACCTCTGCCGGTGACAGTACCCCGGCGCCCTGGCAGGACGCTTACGCCGAGAAGGGTGTGCTGATCAACTCCGACGAGTTCGACGGTCTGGACTTCGACAGCGCATTCACCGCCATCGGTGAAGTGCTCAAGCAGAAGAAGCTGGGCGAACCTCGCACCCAGTTCCGCCTGCGCGACTGGGGTATCAGCCGCCAGCGCTACTGGGGCTGCCCGATTCCGATCATCCACTGCCCGAGCTGCGGCGACGTACCGGTACCGGACGACCAGCTGCCGGTGGTGCTGCCCGAGGATGTGGTGCCCGATGGTGCAGGGAGCCCGCTGGCGAAGATGCCCGAGTTCTACGAGTGCACCTGCCCCAGCTGCAACCAGCCGGCGCGCCGGGAAACCGATACCATGGACACCTTCGTGGAAAGCTCCTGGTACTTCGCCCGTTACGCCAGCCCGCACTACGACAAGGGCATGGTCGACCCGGCCGCGGCCAATCACTGGCTGCCGGTGGACCAGTACATCGGAGGCATCGAGCATGCCATCCTGCACCTGCTGTACGCGCGCTTCTTCCACAAGCTGATGCGCGACGAGGGACTGGTGAACTCCGATGAGCCCTTCAAGAACCTGCTTACCCAGGGCATGGTACTGGCCGACACCTACTACCGCATCGACGAGAAAGGCGCCCGCACCTGGTACAACCCGGCGGACGTGGAGGTCGAGACCGACAGCAAGGGCAAGGTGCTGAGCGCCCGCCTGCGCAGTGACGGCCTGCCGGTGGAAATCGGCGGGACCGAGAAGATGTCCAAGTCGAAGAACAACGGAGTCGACCCGCAGGCGATGATCGATCAGTACGGCGCCGATACCTGCCGCCTGTTCATGATGTTCGCCTCGCCGCCGGACATGAGCCTGGAATGGTCCGATTCCGGCGTCGAGGGGGCCCAGCGCTTCCTGCGTCGGGTCTGGCGTCTGGCCCATCAGCACATCACCGACGGGCTGCCGGGTGCGCTGGATATCACCAGCCTGAACGACGCCCAGAAGCAGGTTCGGCGTGCCACCCACCTGGCGATCCGTCAGGCCAGCCAGGATATCGGCCAGCATCACAAGTTCAACACCGCCATTGCCGCAGTAATGACCCTGATGAACGTACTGGAGAAGGCGCCCCGGGACAGCGAGCAGGACCGCGCCGTGCTCCAGGAAGGTCTGGAAACCGTCACCCTGCTGCTGGCGCCGATCACCCCGCACATCGCCCACACCCTGTGGCAGGGTCTGGGCCACGACACGCCGGTGATCGATGCGCCCTGGCCGCAGCTGGATGAAAGCGCCCTGGTACAGGACAGTCTGGAGCTGGTCATCCAGGTCAACGGCAAGCTGCGTGGGCACATTCAGGTGCCCGCCGACGCCAGCCGTGAGGACGTGGAAGCTGCTGCCCGCAGCAACGAGAACGTGCTGCGCTTCACCGACGGTCTGACCATTCGCAAGGTGATCGTCGTGCCGGGCAAGCTGGTCAATATCGTCGCCAACTGACAACAACGGAGAAATGGCATGCCCTTGCAACGTCCTCGTCATCTGCTGAGCTGCGCCGTCCTCGGCGCAGCCCTGCTGCTCGGTGCCTGCGGCTTCCAGCTGCGCGGTACTGCAACCGAAGATATCCCCCTGCAGGAACTGCGCCTGAGCGTCCAGGACGAATACGGCCAGATCCACCGGGCGCTGCGTGAGAGCCTGATCAACCATGGCGTTCGGGTCACCGACAGCGCCCGCTACCACCTGCAGCTGCAGGAAGCCGACAGCCGTCGTTCACTGGGCAACGCCAGCCGCGGCGGCCCGATCGAGCGTGAGCTGCGCAGCGAGCTGACCTACGTCATCAGCAACAGGGACGGTCGGCTGCTGCTCGGACCGGAGACACTCACCGCCCAGCGCTCCTATGGTGCCGACCGCAACAACGTGACCGGCAATACCGAGGAGGAGCAGCTGCTGCGCAACGAGATGCACCAGGAGCTGATCCGTCAGCTGGTGCTGCGTCTGTCCCGTGTGTCACCCGCGGTCCTGGAAGCACGTGAGCAGGCGCTGGACGGTTCCGGACAACCTGCACCGACCCGATGAAACTCAATGCCGCACAACTGCAGCGCCAGCTCCGCGATGGGCTGGCGCCGGTGTATGTCGTCAGCGGTGACGATCCACTGCTGTGCGGCGAGAGTGCGGATCTTATCCGCCAGGCCTGCCGGGACGCCGGCAGCGAAGAACGCCTGGTCTTCCATATCGATCGCAGCTTCGACTGGGGTCAGGTGCGCGAGGCCGGTAACAGCCTGTCGCTGTTCGCCCAGCAACGCCTGATCGAACTGCGCATACCCGGGGGCAAGCCCGGGGACGAGGGCATACGGGTGTTGCTCGACTGGCTCGAGGCACCCGCGCCGGACACCACCCTGCTGATCAGCCTGCCCAGGCTGGATTCCAGCGCCCAGCGTACCAAGTGGGCCAAGACCCTGATGGAGCACGGGAACAGCCGTTTTGTGCAGGTCTGGCCGGTAGATGCCCATCAGCTGCCCAACTGGATGCGCGACCGTCTGGCGGCTGCAGGACTGCATGCCACCCCCGAGGCGCTGGATCTGCTGACTGTCCGGGTGGAGGGCAACCTGCTGGCCGCCGCCCAGGAAATCGAAAAGCTCAAACTGTTCTGCGATGGCGGCCAGCTGGACCTGGAAACGGTGCAACAGGCGGTGGCCGACAGCGCCCGCTTCGACGTCTTCACCCTGTCCGACGCCCTGCTCCAGGGCAACGCCCAGCACGCCCTGCGCATTCTCCAGGGACTGCGCGGCGAAGGCGTTGAAGCACCGGTGATTCTCTGGGCGGTCAGCCGCGAAGTGCGCAGTCTGTACAGCATGGCCCTGGAACAGGCCCGGGGCATTCCCCTGGATCGCATTTTCGCCAACCAGCGCCCCCCCATCTGGGACAAGCGCAAACCCCTGCTCAGCCGCGCCCTGGAACGCCACCCTCCGCGAGTCTGGGCCGAGCTTCTGCGTCTGGCCCAGCAGGCCGACGAGCAGATCAAGGGCCAGGCTGAAGGCTCGGAATGGGACACCCTGGCCCGGATTCTGGTCCGCGCGGCCGGCGTGCGCCTGCCCATCAGCTCCTGACGCCCTGGCTTTTGCCAGCGGTCGGGGAACCTGTCCGACCGCCGACTCTCAAACAGCATTAGCCGGCCCAGCGGTGCGTTTGTGTCGAAACGCATGCTACAGTGGGGCCGTTCACGAAATGCCGGAAGCCGATACATGCGTAAAGTCCTTCTTCGCCCCGCCGCCCTGTTGCGCACCCTGTCAGCGGTGACCGCCAGCCTGCTGGTGCTGTCCGCCTGCGCCGAGAATCGCCTGGAAGCCTCGGTAAAGCCCGTCGCCAGCCCGGTGGTGGTCGAGGAGTCACGGACGTTCAGCCAGTGGCGAGATGACTTCCGCAGCCGCGCCCTGGCCTCGGGCATTCAGCCCCGGGTATTCGACGAGGCCTTCCGTGGGATAGAACCGGACCCAGCGGTCCTGCGCGCCGATCAGAGTCAGCCCGAGTTCACCCGTCCGATCTGGGAATACCTTGATGGCGCCCTGTCCACCCAGCGCCAGGCCACCGGACGGGTCATGCTCAACCGGCACGCCGCGACGCTGCAGCAGATCGAGGCCCGCTACGGCGTTGACCGTCATATCCTGGTGGCGATCTGGGGTCTGGAAAGCAACTTCGGCAGCAACATGGGTGACCGCTCGGTAATACGCTCCCTGGCCACCCTGGCCCATCAGGGGCGCCGTTCCGAGTTTGCTCAGACCCAGCTGCTGGCGGCGCTGGAAATCCTCCAGCGCGGGGATACCACGGCCGCCGACATGACCGGCTCCTGGGCCGGGGCCATGGGTCAGACCCAGTTCATCCCGACCACCTACAACGAGCACGCGGTCGACTTCGACGGCAACGGCAAACGGGATATCTGGCACACCGAGGCCGATGCCCTGGCGTCCGCCGCCAATTACCTGCGTGCTTCGCACTGGCAGAGCGGCGCGCCCTGGGGTCAGGAGGTGCGCTTGCCGGCCAGTTTCGATTACACCCTGGCGGACATGTCGATCCGCAAGACCCTGGCCGAATGGAGCGCGCTGGGCGTGCAGGATGCCCGAGGCCGCAGGCTCGTCAACCATCTCCAGGATCAGGCCAGTCTGATACTGCCCGCCGGTCATCGTGGCCCGGCCTTCCTGGTGATGAACAATTTCCGCAGCATCCTGAAATACAACAATTCCACCAGCTACGCCCTGGCCATCAGCCTGCTGGCCGAGCGATTCCAGGGGCGAGGTCAGGTGCTGGCCAGCTGGCCGGTCGACGATGATCCGCTGTCCCGCGCCGAACGGGTGGAGTTGCAGGAGCGCCTGCAGCAACAGGGTTTCGAACCGGGCGCGGCCGACGGCATCATCGGCGCCAACACCCGCCAGGCTATCCGTCGCTCGCAGATTGCCCTCGGCTGGCCGGCGGATGGCTACCCGGATCGCCAGTTGCTGAAGGCCCTGCGCAACCGGGTGCAGTGAGGGGTGGTTCACAATATCCAATTGTTTCGGGACAGCAGAAAGCGTATAAGGTTCTTTCCAATGGCAACCGGTTTAATGTTTTGAACTCTGTCCCTCCCCGAACATATGCGATGACAGACCGTCTTCGCACCCCCTCTTCACAATCCGTCGTCACCTCAATTGTGTATCCCGCCGTAATGGAGATAGACCATGTTTGAATGGCTCTCCGACCCCACGGTATGGGCGGGTCTGCTGGCACTGATCACCCTGGAGATAGTGCTCGGCATCGACAATCTCGTATTCATCGCGGTACTGGCCGAGAAACTGCCTCCCCACCAGCGGGACAAGGCGCGCATTCTGGGTCTGTCCCTGGCGCTGGTGATGCGCCTGATCCTGCTGATGAGTATCGCCTGGCTGGTCACCCTGACCAATCCGCTGTTCCATGCCGGCGACCATCCGGTTTCGGCCCGGGACCTGATCATGCTCGCCGGCGGCCTGTTCCTGCTGTTCAAGGCCACCATGGAGCTGCACGAACGGCTCGAAGGCCGACAGCACGTCAGTGGCGCCCGTATCGCCTACTCCAGCTTCGGCGTGGTGGTCACGCAGATCGTGATCCTCGATGCGGTGTTCTCCATCGACTCGGTGATCACCGCCATCGGCATGGCGGATGAACTGGCGGTCATGGCCATCGCCATGATAGTGGCCATGGCTGTGATGCTGGCGGCCAGCAAGCGCCTGACCCGCTTCGTCAACGCCCATCCGACACTGATCATCCTGTGCCTGGGTTTCCTGCTGATGATCGGCTTCAGCCTGATCGCCGAAGGCGTGGGTCTGCATATTCCCAAGGGCTATCTGTACGCCGCGATCGGCTTCTCGATCATGGTCGAGTTCTTCAACCAGCTGGCGCGGCACAACAAGCAGAAATGGCTGAATACCGGCGGTACCCTGCGCGAGCGCACCGCCAACAACATCCTGCGTCTGCTCGGCAAGAGCGATCAGGCCGAGGCCCTGGATACCGCCAGCACCTCAGACGAGGACGAGCCCGAGCCGGTATTCAACGAGAACGAGCGGGACATGATCCGCGGCGTGCTCAGCCTGGCCGATACCAATATCAAGGCGCTGATGACACCGCGCCGCGATGTGCATGTGCTGGATCTGGCCAACAGCTTCGAGGAACAGCGTCAGCAGCTGCTGGATTCGCCCTACTCCCGACTGGTGGTGATCCGCGACGGCAAGCAGGACGAGCCGCTGGGCATTGTGCAGAAGAAGACCCTGCTCGACTCCCTGCTGCAGGGCGGCGAGCTGGATCTGGAGGCGCATATCGAGCAGCCGGTGGTGCTGTTCGAGACGCAGAATGCGATCCGTGCCCTGGAAGCCTTCCGCCAGGAGGGCAAGCAGATGGCCTTTGTTGTCGACGAATTCGGCACGCTCGAAGGGATCGTCAGCCTCACCGACATCATGGAGGCCATTGCCGGCGAGCTGCCGGAGGCCGAACACGGTCTGGACTTCACCCCCAGCGTGGTGGAACTGGAGCCCGGCCGCTACGAGGTCGACGCCAGCGAGAACCTGGAGGAGATCAACCGCCACCTGCCCGCCCCGCTGCCGCGCAATCCGCTGTACACCACCCTGGCCGGGCTGATCCTGCATGAGCTGGAGCACATGCCGGAACAGGACGAAGTGCTGACTGTGGATGGATGGCAGCTGCGCATTCTGGAAATCGAGCACGTACGTATCGCCCGGGTGGAGCTGATCCGCCTGGACGAAGGCCACCACCACGAGTAGGCCACACGCGCCGGGGCAATGCACAGCACCAGCTGTGGTAAACTGAGCCCCGGCCACAAGCCCAACTCAGCCCCCCTTGCAGTGGAAGCCTACCAGGAGTCCGTAACCGATGTCTGACAACTCGCCAACCCATGTCGCCAGTGGTGAGAAATTCCGCAATGCCCAGGGCATTACTGCCATCAAGGACGGCCAGAAGCGCCGCGCCAGCCAGGCGGAACCCACTCCCTTCGAACCCAAGCCCAAATGGCTGCGGGTCAAGGCGCCGGCGGGCGACCGCTTCGAAGCGGTCAAGCGCAACGTCAGCGAACATCGGCTGAGCACTGTCTGTCAGGAGTCCCACTGCCCGAACATGGGCGAGTGCTGGAGCAATGGCACCGCCACCATCATGCTGATGGGCTCGGTCTGCACCCGCGCCTGCCGCTTCTGCGCGGTGGACACCGGCAACCCCAATGGCTGGCTGGATCAGGAAGAGCCCGAGAACACCGCGCGCTCGGTTGAGCTCATGGCGCTGCGCTACATAGTACTGACCTCGGTCGACCGCGATGACCTGCCCGATGGGGGCGCAGCCCATTACGCCGCCTGCGTACAGGCGATCAAGCGTCGTACGCCGGAGGTGGTCGTGGAAGCCCTGACCCCGGACTTCAATGGCGATCTGTCGGCTGTGGAGCTGGTGGTAGACTCGGGTCTTGAAGTCTTCGCGCAAAATGTGGAGACCATAGAGCGGCTGACCCATGAAGTTCGCGACCCCCGTGCCGGCTATGCCAAGACGCTGCGGGTGCTGGAGCACGCCAAGCGGCACCGCCCGCAAGTGCTGACCAAGACCAGCCTGATGGTGGGCCTGGGCGAGACCGACGAGGAAATCCTGCAAACCTTTGACGAGCTGCGCGCCATCGGCGTGGATATCGTTACCCTCGGCCAGTACCTGCAGCCGACCCGCAACCACCTGCCGGTCAAGCGCTGGGTGACCCCCGAAGAATTCAACCACTACCGCGAACTGGGCCTGGCCAAGGGCTTCATGGAAGTGGCCGCCGGCCCGCTGGTACGCTCCAGCTACCGCGCCGACCGGGTATTCGAGAAGAACAACCTGGGCCTGGCCGCCCCCGCCGCCGTACCCGGGCAGCAGGTCGACAGCAACCTGATTCCGACGCTGACCATTCGCTAGCAGGCTTTCTATCTGGGCTAGCCTCGGCGTAGCGCAGGGGCGCTACACCCCGGCACCGCGGACGAGCTGGTGCTCGTCCCTCCCAGGCAAACTCTGAACGTCATCGCTGGGAACGTCGAGCACCAGCTCGATGAAGGGTTTCGGGTTGTCGAGCACCCGCTCGACGACACAGCCCGCGCAAGCCCAGGCGTAGCGCAGGTGCGCTACACCCCGGTA
>NZ_JAYJLH010000018.1:0-29208 GCF_051948695.1 Halopseudomonas sp. Lyrl_26 | reverse complement strand
CCACTCCCTTGACACCGTACCTCCCGGTAATGCCGAGTGGGGCTGGCATCCTGGGAACGTCGAGCACCAGCTCGATGACCCGCCACCCACTCCCTCCCGCAGACCAAACCGCGACTCGGCTCACACAATCCCCCACTCATCCACTCGAAACCCCAACCCGTTCACTGCTCCTTTCCGTCCCTGCAATTAATCTTGCAGGCGGTTACAGAGTGGACTCCTCCCATGACTCCAGCCCCCAATCAACACCTCGGCTGGTATCAGGCGCGCAAGCTGCCGCATTACGATGCCCCGCATGTGCTGCAGTTCATCACCTTCCGCCTGGCGGACGCCTTGCCGATCACTAAGCTCAGAGAGATTGAAGCGGAGCTGCGAATGCTGCCAGCCGCGGAGCAGGAGATTCAGCGCCGACGCAAGGTGGAGTACTGGCTGGATCAGGGCCTGGGTTGCTGCGCACTGGCAAGACCCGAATTGGCCCGGGTATTCCGCCAGGGGCTGCTCCTGCACCATGGCCGCCGTTATCGGCTGATGGCCTGGTGCATCATGCCGAACCACGTGCATGTCCTGATCGAATGCCGTTACTCGCTGGCGCGCATAGTGCAAAGCTGGAAGTCCTACAGTGCCCGTTGGGCGGTGGAACATAACGAACGGTTGGGTCTCGGGCTGCAGGGCGGCCGCGTCTGGATGCGAGGTTATTGGGATCGCTATATCCGCGATGAGCGTCATCTGGCTGCGGCAGTGCACTACATTCATTCCAATCCGGTAACGGCGGGGCTGGTGAAGCGGGCTGAGGACTGGCAGTGGTCGAGTGCGGGCAGGGAGTTGGATCTGCTCTGAGGTAAGCGGCTGAGAGGGAAGAGTAGTCCGCACCATCGAGCTGGTGCTCGACGTTCCCAGGGGGGGGCTCAACGTTCCCAGGGAGTACGACGTTACCAGGGGGCTCGGCGTTTCCCGGGGAGCACGACGTTCTCTGGAAGCTCGACGTTCCTGAGGGAGGCTCCAACAACAGAAAGGCCGACAATTGTCGGCCTTTCTGATTACTGCACATCTCTTACAACAACATCGACCTGATGTCGCCCAGCAGTTCGCCGAGTCGGCGGGTGAAATGGGCGGCGGCGGCGCCGTTGATGGCGCGGTGGTCGTAGGACAGGGACAGCGGCAGCATCAGCCGCGGCTGGAAGGCCTTGCCATCCCAGACCGGTTGCATGGTTGCCCGGCTGACGCCGAGGATGGCCACTTCCGGTGTGTTGACGATCGGCGTGAAGTAGGTGCCGCCGATGTGCCCCAGACTGGAGATGGTGAAGCAGGCGCCCTGCATGTCGTTGGCGCTGAGCTTCTTGTTGCGCGCCTTGTCGGCCAGTGCGGCCGCTTCGGCTGCCAACTCCAGCAGGCTCTTCCTGTCCACGTCGCGGATGACCGGGACCAGCAGGCCGTCCGGGGTGTCCACGGCGAAGCCGATGTGCACGTACTTCTTCTCGATCAGCTGCTTGCCGTTGGCGGCCAGCGAGACGTTGAAGTTCGGCTGCTCGCGCAGCAGATGGGCACAGGCCTTGAGCAGGAAGGGCAGCACGGTCAGCTTGACCCCGGCTTTCTCGGCGACGGCCTTCTGCGCCTTGCGGAAGTCCTCGAGCTCGCTGATGTCGGCCTGGTCGAACTGGGTGACGTGGGGCACGTTGAGCCAGCTGCGGTGCAGGTTGGTGGCGCCCATCTGCTGCAGGCGGGTCATGTCCTTGACTTCCACTTCGCCGAAGCGGGTGAAGTCGACCTCCGGCACCGGCGGGATGCCTGCGCCGCCAGCGGCAGCCGCGGCACCGCCTTCCTTGCGCTGGCGCATGATGGCCTGCACATGGGCCTGGACATCTTCCTTGAGGATGCGGCCTCGGGGGCCCGTGCCGCTGACCTCGGTCAGGTCGATGCCGAACTCGCGGGCCAGCTTGCGTACCGCCGGGCCGGCGTGGACCTTCTTGCCGCCACGGCTCGGGGCGCCGACCGGAGCAGGGGTGGCCTGCGGCTGGCTTGCAGCCGGAGCCCGTTCTTCCTTGGCCGGGGCGACAGCTACCTCGTCTTCGGCTTCCTCGACGATGGCAGCCGGTGCCGATTCCTCTTCACCGGCCTCGCCTTCCACGCGCATGCGCAGCATCAGGTCGCCGGTCTGGACTTCCTGCTCCAGCTTGACCTCGATGGCTTCGATCACGCCGGCAGCGGGGGAGGGGATCTCCATGCTGGCCTTGTCCGACTCCAGGGTCAGCAGGCTCTGGTCGGCCTCGACCTTGTCACCCACCTGAACCAGCAGCTCGATTACCCGTGCGCTGCCATCGCCGATATCCGGGATGTTGAAGCTCTGCACGCTGCTCTCGGCCTTCTTCGCCGCCGGTTTTTCGGCTGCGGCGGGGGCCGCCTGGGGCTTTTCCTCGGCCGGTTTTTCGGCCTCGGCGGGCTCGGCCGGCTGCTCGGCAGCGGCGTCGGCGCCTTCGACTTCCAGCTCGATCAGATCGTCACCCTCTTTCAGGGTGTCACCGATCTTGACCTTGATGGCGGTGATGGTACCTGCCTTTGGGCTGGGCACCTCCATGCTGGCCTTGTCCGATTCCAGCGTGACCAGACTCTGCTCCACCTCGATGCGGTCACCGACCTGCACCAGGATCTCGATGACTTCGCCTTCACCGCCGATGTCGGGTACCTTGATCAATTCACTCATGGTAGCTCTCCTCAGCAGTCCAGCGGGTTGGGTTTGTTCGGGTTCAGGCCGAAGGTGGTCTGGGCTTCAACCAGCACCTCGGGCTGCAGTTCACCGTTCTCGACCAGCGCCACCAGCGCGGTGTAGACAATCCAGCGGCGGTCGACCTCGAAGAAGTCGCGCAGCTTGCGACGACTGTCGCTGCGGCCGAAGCCGTCGGTGCCCAGTGCCTTGAAGTTACCCGGTACCCACTGACGGATCTGGTCAGCGAAGAGCTTCATGTAGTCGGTGGAGGCAATCACCGGACCGCTACGGCCGGCCAGGTTCTGCTCGACATAGCTCAGACGCTTGGGTTCGGTCGGATGCAGGCGGTTCCAGCGCTCCACGGCCAGGCCATCGCGGCGCAGTTCGTTGAAGCTGGTCACGCTCCAGATGTCCGAGCTGATGCCGTAGTTGTTCTGCAGAATGGTGGCCGCCTCGCGGACTTCGCGCAGGATGGTGCCACTGCCCATCAGCTGTACGTGATGCTTGCCTTTCTCGGTGGCTTCTTCGAGCAGGTACATGCCGCGGATGATGCCTTCCTCGACGCCTTCGGGCATGGCCGGCTGGGCGTAGGCCTCGTTCATCACGGTGATGTAGTAGAAGATGTTCTCCTGCTCTTCCATCATGCGCCGCGCGCCTTCGCGGATGATTACTGCCAGCTCGTAGGCATAGGTGGGGTCATAGGTGCGGCAGTTGGGAATGGTGGAGGCCAGGATGTGGCTGTGTCCGTCCTCGTGCTGCAGGCCCTCGCCGTTGAGCGTGGTGCGCCCGGCGGTGCCGCCGATCAGGAAGCCCTTGGCGCGGCTGTCGCCGGCGGCCCAGGCCAGATCGCCGATGCGCTGGAAGCCGAACATCGAGTAGAAGATGTAGAACGGCAGCATGGGCTGGTTGTAGGTGCTGTAGGCGGTGGCCGCAGCGATCCAGCTGGACATGGCGCCGGCTTCGTTGATGCCCTCGTTGAGGATCTGGCCCTTCTTGTCCTCGCGATAGAACATCACCTGATCCTTGTCGACCGGCGTGTACAGCTGGCCGACCGAGGAGTAGATGCCGAGCTGGCGGAACATGCCTTCCATGCCGAAGGTACGTGCTTCGTCCGGTACTATGGGCACTATGCGCTGACCGAGATCCTTGTCCTTGAGCAGTTGTGCAAGGATGCGCACGAACGCCATGGTGGTGGAGATTTCACGCTCGCCGGTGCCGTCGAGCATGGCCTTGAGGGTTTCCAGCGGCGGTACCGGAATCGATTTGCTGCTGACGCGGCGCTGGGGCATGTAGCCGCCCAGGGCCTGGCGGCGCGAGTGCAGATACTTGTATTCGGCGCTGCCTTCCTCGGGACGGTAGAAGGGCAGGTTCTCCAGATCCTCGTCGCGGATCGGAATGCCGAAGCTGTCGCGGAATTTGCGCAGGCTCTCGGTATCCACCTTCTTGGTGTTGTGGGCGATGTTCTGACCCTGGCTGGCGCCGGTGCCGTAGCCCTTGATGGTCTTGGCCAGGATCACGCTGGGCTGACCCTTGTGGTTGGTCGCAGCGTGATAGGCGGCATACACCTTGTAGGGGTCGTGACCGCCTCGGTTGAGTTTCCAGATTTCCTCATCGGACATGTTCTCGACCATCTTCTTCAGCTCCGGCCGGGCACCGAAGAAGTGTTCGCGGACATAGGCTCCGTCGTTGGCCTTGTAGTTCTGGTAGTCGCCGTCGACCGCTTCTTCCATGCGGGCCTGCAGCAGACCGTCGTGGTCGCGGGCCAGCAGCGGATCCCACAGGCGGCCCCAGATGACCTTGATGACGTTCCAGTCGGCGCCGCGGAAGTTGCCTTCCAGCTCCTGGATGATCTTGCCGTTACCGCGCACCGGACCGTCGAGGCGCTGCAGGTTGCAGTTGATGACGAAGATCAGGTTGTCCAGCTTCTCGCGGCCGGCCAGGGAGATGGCGCCCAGGGATTCCGGCTCGTCACATTCGCCGTCGCCCAGGAAGCACCAGACCTTCTGCTTGCCCGGCTCGATGAAGCCACGGCTTTCCAGGTACTTCATGAAGCGTGCCTGGTAGATGGCCTGAATCGGACCCAGCCCCATGGACACGGTGGGGAATTGCCAGAACTCGGGCATCAGCCAGGGATGGGGATAGGAGGACAGGCCGTTGCCGTCCACTTCCTGACGGAAGTTGGCCATCTGCTCTTCGCTGATGCGACCTTCGAGGAAGGCGCGGGCATAGATGCCGGGGGCAGCATGGCCCTGGAAGAATACCAGGTCGCCACCGTGCTCTTCGGTAGGCGCCTTGAAGAAGTAGTTGAAGCCGATATCGTACAGCGTGGCGCTGGAAGCGAAGGTGGAAATGTGGCCGCCCAGATCCGGGTCCTGCAGATTGGCGCGCATGACCATCGCCAGCGCGTTCCAGCGCACCATGGAGCGGATACGGCGCTCCATGAACAGGTCGCCGGGCATCTGCGCTTCGTGGGTCACCGGGATGGTATTGCGGTACGGGGTGGTGATGGCATAGGGCAGCTGGGTGCCGCTGCGGCTGGCCAGTTCGCCCATCCGCTGGATCAGGTATTCGGCCCGTTCCTCACCTTCGTTCTCGAGGACGGATTCCAGGGCATCGAGCCATTCCTGGGTTTCGAGTGGATCGATATCGTCATGCTTCATATTTTTCTCCAGACCTTGTGAGTCCCAGATGAAAACTGTCACTCAGCCCGAGCTTGGAGTATTGACTCGGGCGTGCGACAGTCGAGGGTGTGTGTAGTTTTACTACATTTTGGAGAAAAAGACTATCCGGTCATCATCTATTCTGTAGTTAAACTACAAGGCGTATTGGAATTTCGGCTTCGCCCTTTTCCGCCCGTTCCGCCCGTGGCACTCTGCATCTTTCGATGTGTATTCAGGATAGACCATGCCATTTTCATTGCCCGTCACTTTGCCCGACACCCTGAGCGCGGTGGTTGATCACCATCTTGGGCAGTGGCTGGGGGCCGTTCATCAGGCGGGGCTGGAGCCGGACCTGCAGCAGCTCGGCGACAGCTTCATGGCCGAACTTCAGCTGGTTCTGGCGGGCAGCGATTTCGTTGCCGAGCAGTTGCGGCGCGATCCGGTCATGGCCTGGCGGCTGGTGGAAGACCAGCGGCTGAGTCGCTCCCTGGCACCGGGTGAAATGGCGCAGCTGCTCAGCCAGCAACTGGACGCCGCTCTGACCGAGGAGCAGTTCGCCCAGGCGCTGAGGCGCTTCCGCCAGCAGCATCAGGTGCGCATCATCTGGCGCGATATCACCCGTCAGGCCTCCACAATGGATACCACCCGGGATCTGTCGGACATGGCAGACGCCTGTCTGGAGCAGGCCTACCGCTGGGTATATGCGCAGCTGGAGTCCGAATTCGGCACACCCCGCAGCGAGGAGGGTGAGCAGCAGCACCTGGTGGTGCTGGGCATGGGCAAGCTGGGTGCGCAGGAGCTGAACCTGTCCTCGGATATCGATCTGATCTTCGCTTTTCCGTCCCAGGGCGAGACGCAGGGTGGGCGGCGCAGTCTGTCGAATCAGGAGTTCTTCACCCGGGTCGGGCAAAAGCTGATCCGGCTGCTGGACGAGGTCACCGTGGATGGCTTCGTGTTCCGGGTCGACATGCGCCTGCGTCCCTACGGCGACAGTGGCGCCCTGGTGTTCAGCTTCAATGCGCTGGAGCAGTACTACCAGAGCCAGGGTCGTGACTGGGAGCGCTACGCCATGATCAAGGCGCGGGTGGTGGCCGGCGATCAGGTCGCCGGGGCCGAGCTGATGGAGCGGCTGCGGCCCTTCGTTTACCGCCGCTACATCGATTTCGCTGCGATCGAGGCACTGCGCAACCTCAAGCAGCTGATTCAGCGGGAGGTGCAGCGCAAGGGGCTGCACGACAACGTCAAGCTGGGTGCCGGCGGCATACGCGAGGTGGAATTCATCGGTCAGGCCTTCCAGCTGATCCATGGCGGGCGTGACCGCAGTCTGCAACAGCGGCCGATCCTGGCGGTGCTGGACATGCTGGCGGCCAATGTCTATCTGCCCGACGAGACGGTGGACGAACTCAAGGGCGCCTATCTGTTCCTGCGTGACACCGAGCATGCGCTGCAGGCCATCGATGACCGCCAGACCCAGATGCTGCCGACCGACAGCCTGACCCAGGCCAGGGTGGCGATGATCATGGGGTTCGACAACTGGGCGGAATTCCGTCGCCAGCTGGAGCTGCAGCGCAGTCGGGTAGCGCGGCACTTCGCCGGGGTGATTGCCGATCCGGACGAAGAGGAGGAGCGTGAGCAGGCGCCCTATACCCAGTGGCTGACTCTGTTCACCGGTTTCCCCGAGCCGGAGCAGGCTTGCGAGCAGCTGGTCGAAGGCGGCTTCAAGGACGGAGCCCGGGCCTGGGAGCTGCTGCAGCATCTGCTGCGCTCGCCGCGGGTGCGGGCAATGCAGCGCATGAGTCGCGAGCGGCTCGATGTCTTCCTGCCCCGGCTGCTGGCGATGGCCTGCGAACAGGACGATCCGGATCTGGCACTGGAGCGAGTCATTCCGCTGGTGGAAGCCGTGGCGCGCCGTTCCGCCTACCTGGTACTGCTGACCGAGAACCCCGGTGCCCTGCGCGAGCTGCTGGTGCTCTGTTCCGCCAGTCCGCTGATCGCCGAGGAAATTGCCCGCTATCCCGTGGTGCTGGACGAACTGCTCAACGCCGGCCGCCTGTATCGCCCGCCGGAAACCGCCGAGCTGATCGACGAGCTGCGTCAGCAGCTGCTGCGTATTCCCGAGGATGATCTGGAACAGCAGATGGAGGCCCTGCGCTATTTCAAGCGGGCCCACTCACTGCGCGTGGCCGCTTCGGAGATTGCCGGCAGCCTGCCGCTGATGAAGGTCAGCGATTATCTGACCTGGATTGCCGAGGCCATCTTGCAGCAGGTACTGCAGCTGGCCTGGCAAGACATGGTCCGCCGCCATGGCGTGCCCAAACGCCACGATGGCACGCCCTGTGAGCTGGACTTCATCATCGTCGGCTATGGCAAGGTCGGCGGCATCGAGCTGGGGCACGGTTCGGATCTGGATCTGGTGTTCATCCACGATGGCGATACCGAGGCCGAGACCGACGGCCCCAGACCCCTGGATGGCGGGCGCTTTTACACACGTCTGGGGCAGCGCATCATCCACATACTCAACACCCATACCACCGCCGGGGTGCTCTATGACGTGGATATGCGTCTGCGCCCGTCCGGGGATGCGGGTCTGCTGGTTACCTCGCTGGAGGCATTCGCCCGCTACCAGCGCGAGGTGGCCTGGACCTGGGAGCACCAGGCCCTGGTGCGTGCCCGGCCGCTGGCCGGCTGCGTGCAGCTGGGCGAGCGGTTCAACCGCCTGCGGGCCGAGGTGCTGGGGCGTCAGCGCGACGAGGAAGAGCTGCGCACCGCGGTACGGGACATGCGCAAGAAGATGCGCGATAACCTGGCAACCCAGGCCACACATGGCGGGTTGGACCCGACTGCCTTCACTGCCGAAGCGGCTTTTGATCTGAAGCAGGACGCGGGAGGTATCGTCGATATCGAATTTATGGTGCAATATGCCGTTCTGGCCTGGTCGTGCCGGTACCCAGAGTTACTGCGCTTTACGGACAACATCAGAATATCGGACGGGCTGCGTGACGCCGGATTGATCCCCGGTGAGGACGTTCAGCACCTGCAGGAGGCTTACAAGGCCTACCGGGCAGCGGCCCATCGCCTGGCATTGCAAAAGCAGCCAGGGACAGTACCAGGCGACCAGTTTCATGACTACCGACACCATATCATTCGGCTCTGGCAGCAACTGCTGCCCGACGCAGCGGATGCATGATTACCCAGAGATTCGGCGGGCATGACCGGGGCCAGAACCCAACGGACAGGCACAGTGCCTGAAGCAGATGAATAGATAGATGAAGAATGGAGCTGGTTGTTATGTCGATGGCTGATCGTGACGGTGTTATCTGGTTTGATGGAAAAATGGTTCCGTGGCGTGAGGCCAACGTCCATGTGCTGACCCACTCGCTGCACTACGGCATGGGTGTGTTCGAAGGCGTGCGTGCCTACAACACCGATCAGGGCACGGCGATTTTCCGCCTGCAGGCCCACACCGACCGTCTGTTCGATTCCGCCCACATCATGGGCATGAAGATCCCCTACACCAAGGAAGAGATCAACGAAGCCTGCCGCGCTGCGGTACGCGAGAACAACCTGGAAACCGCCTATATCCGCCCGCTGGCCTTCTACGGCTCGGAAGGCATGGGTATCCGCGCCGACAATCTCAAGGTACACGTCGTGGTTGCTGCCTGGTACTGGGGCGCCTACATGGGCGAGGAAGCACTGGAGCAGGGCATCCGCATCCGTACCAGTTCCTTCACCCGTCACCACGTCAACATCACCATGACCCGGGCCAAGTCCAGCGGCGCCTACATGAACTCCATGCTGGCCCTGCAGGAAGCGGTTTCCGCCGGCGCCGACGAGGCCCTGCTGCTGGATCCGGAAGGCTATGTGGCCGAAGGCTCCGGTGAGAACGTCTTCATCGTCAAGAACGGCGTGATCTACACCCCGGAGGTGACCGCCTGCCTGAACGGCATCACCCGTGCCACCATCCTCACCCTGGCCGGGGAGCTGGGTATTCCGGTGGTCGAGAAGCGCATCACCCGTGATGAGGTGTACATCGCCGACGAGGCCTTCTTCACCGGCACCGCCGCCGAGGTTACCCCGATTCGCGAAGTGGACTGCCGTCAGATAGGTATCGGCCGCCGTGGTCCGGTCACCGAGAAGCTGCAGAAGGCCTATTTCGATCTGGTCAATGGCAAGAATGCCGCCCACGCTGAGTGGCTGACCTCGGTCCGGTAGGAGCGCCGCCGGGACGCCGGACCGCCCCTGTTGTAGGAGCACCGCCTCGGTGCGATAAGGGGGGGCAGGCCGCAAGCCCGCATTCGCCCCCGGGGCGAGGGCTCCTACAGTTGGGGCAGGATCAGTCTGCCTTTGTAGGAGCACCGCCCCGGTGCGAAAGGGTTTCAGCCGACGAACCCACATTCGCCCCCGAGGCGGGGGCTCCTACAGTCGGGGGGCAAGATCAGTCTGCCTTTGTAGGAGCACCGCCCCGGTGCGAAGGGGTTTTTCAGCCGGCAAGCCCGCATTCGCCCCCGGGGCGGGGGCTCCTATAGTCGGGGGGCAGGGTCAGTCTGCTTTTGTAGGAGCACCGCCTCGGTGCGAAAGGGTTTCAGCCGACGAGCCCGCATTCGCCCCCGGGGCGGGGGCTCCCACAATCAGGCGGGCGTCTGTAGGAGCACCGCCGGGACGCGACCGCCTCGGTGCGATGAGGTGCCAGCCGGCCGGACGGCCTGCTGCCAAGGCCCTAGAGGTGATATTGGATGAAAGTGTTGGTTATCGGCCCCAGCTGGGTCGGCGACATGGTCATGGCGCAGACGCTGTTTGCCTGCCTCAAGCTGCGTCACGGCGCGGATTGCCTGATCGATGTGCTGGCTCCCGAGTGGAGCCGGCCTATCCTCGAGCGTATGCCCGAGGTGAATCAGGCGCTGAGCTTCCCCCTGGGGCACGGCGTGCTGGATATCGCCACCCGCCGACGCATCGGCAAGCAGCTGGCCGGTCAGTACGACCAGGCCATACTGCTGCCCAACTCCCTGAAGTCTGCACTGGTACCCTTCTTTGCCGGCATACCCAGGCGTACCGGCTGGCGCGGTGAGATGCGCTATGGCCTGCTCAACGACATGCGACTGCTCGACAAGCAGCAGTATCCGCTGATGATCGAGCGTTTCATGGCGCTGGCCTATGAGCCGGAGCATCAACTGACCCGCCCCTATCCCCGGCCCACGCTGCAGATCGATCCGGCCAGCCGGGACGCGGCGCTGGCCCGGTTCGAGTTGGAGCTGGACAGGCCGGTGCTGGCAATGTGTCCGGGCGCCGAGTTCGGTGAGGCCAAGCGCTGGCCGGCCGAGCACTATGCCGCCGTCGCCGACCAGAAGGTGCGGCAGGGCTGGCAGGTCTGGCTGTTCGGCTCGAAGAACGATCATCCGGGCGGAGAGCAGATCCGCGACCGCCTGCGTCCCGGGCTGCGCGAGGAAGTGGTGAATCTGGCAGGGGAGACCAGTCTGGCCGAGGCTATCGACCTGCTGTCCTGTGCTACGGCCGTGGTCAGCAATGATTCGGGCCTGATGCACGTGGCGGCGGCGCTCAACCGCCCGCTGGTGGCCGTCTATGGGTCCACCTCCCCCGAGTTCACCCCACCGCTGGCCGAGCAGGTGGAGATCGTACGCCTGGGACTGGATTGCAGCCCCTGCTTTGATCGCACCTGTCGGTTCGGTCATTACAACTGCCTGCGCGAGCTCGAGCCGCAGCGGGTGATAGATGCTCTGGATCGTCTGGTGGGTGAGCCCCTGGCCGATCCCTTTCCGGACTGACCATGCGCGTCCTGCTGATCAAGACCTCTTCACTGGGTGATGTCATCCATACCCTGCCGGCGCTGACCGATGCCCTGGAAGCCATACCGGGGATCCGCTTCGACTGGGTGGTGGAGGAAGGCTTTGCGGAAATCCCGGTTTGGCATCCGGCGGTGGCGGAGGTTATTCCGGTGGCCATCCGGCGCTGGCGCAAGAGCCCCCTGAAGACCCTGCGCAGCGGGGAGTGGCAGCGTTTCCGCCAGCGTCTGCACAAGCACAGCTATGATCTGGTCATCGATGCTCAAGGGCTGTTCAAGAGTGCCGTTCTCACCCTGGGGCTGAAAGTCCCGGTAGCCGGTCTGGACCGGCGCTCCGCCCGGGAACCCCTGGCCAGCCGTTTCTACGACAAGCGTATCGCCGTGCCGCGTGATCAACATGCGGTGGAGCGGGTACGCCAGCTCTTTGCCCAGGCTCTGGGTTACCGGCTGCCGGCGCGGGTGGGCGATTACGGTCTGGATCGGGCCTGGATTGCCGGTGAGCAGAGCGGGGCGGATTATCTGGTGTTCCTCCACGGTACCACCTGGGTGACCAAGCACTGGCCGGAACTCTACTGGCGGCAGCTGGCCGAGTTGGCTTCGGCCCGGGGGTTTCAGGTCAAGCTGCCCTGGGGCAACGACGCCGAGAAGGCCAGGGCGGAGCGGATCGCCCAGGGGCTCGAAGGTGTTCAGGTGCTGCCCAAGCTGCCGCTGGCGGGGGTGGCAACCCTGCTCGCCGGCGCCCGCGCCTGCGTGGCGGTGGACACCGGACTGGGCCATCTGGCCGCCGCGCTGGATGTGCCGACCCTGTCGCTTTACGGGCCGACCAATCCCGGCTGGAGCGGCGCCTATGGTCGCGGCCAGGTGCATCTGGCCAGCGACTTTCCCTGCGCACCCTGCATGAGCAGGAAGTGCAAGTACGAACCAACCCGTGAAGATGCCCGGCAATTCGACCTGCGCCAGGAGCTGCCACTGTGCTTTACCCGGTTGCAGCCTGAGCGGGTAATGGCCGAGCTGCAGGCGCTGGTGGGCTCGGGGGTGTAGCGCGCCCGCGCTAAGCCGGGCAGCCCCGGGGCCGGCGGCCAGCTGTGGTAAACTCTCTTCTTTCCGCCCGGCGCTGACATAGAGATTACTGATGCAACTGGCCTTTGTGCTTTACAAATACTTCCCCTTTGGCGGCCTGCAGCGGGATTTCCTGCGCATCGCCCAGGTCTGCCAGCAGCGCGGTCATGGCATCCGGGTCTACACCATGGGCTGGGAGGGCGAGCGCCCGACCGGTTTCGATATCCGCATTGTCAAGGCCGGCGCCCTGACCAGCCAGGGGCGTAACGAGAAGTTCGTCGCCCGGGTGCAGGCCGATCTGAAGCGTGATCCGGTGGATCGGGTGGTCGGTTTCAACAAGATGCCGGGGTTGGATATCTACTACGCCGCTGACGGCTGTTATGAGGACAAGGCCCAGAACCAGCGCAGCTGGTTCTACCAGTTCGGTCCGCGCTACCGCCATTTCTCAGCCTACGAGCGGGCGGTATTCGCGCCAGAGCGTCGCACCGAGATACTGATGATCTCCGAACTGCAGCTGCCGCTGTTCATGAAGCATTACCGTACCCCGCTGGAACGTTTCCATATGCTGCCGCCGGGTATTTCCCTGGACCGGCGGGCGCCGGCCAATGCGGGCGAGATCCGTGCCGGCCTGCGCACCGAGTTCGGCCTGAAGAAGGACGATCTGCTGCTGGTGCAGATCGGCTCCGGTTTCAAGACCAAGGGGCTGGATCGCACCCTGGATGCGCTCGCGGCTCTGCCGCAGGCGCTGCGCCAACGCACCCGGTTGATCGTCATGGGCGCTGATGATCCTGCACCTTTCCTGCGCCAGAGCCGCGCCCTGGGCATTGCCGATCAGGTACAGATCCTCAAGGGTCGCAGTGACGTGCCGCGCTTTCTGCTGGGGGCGGATCTGCTGATTCACCCTGCCTACAACGAGAACACCGGGACGGTGTTGCTGGAGGCACTGGTGGCCGGGCTGCCGGTGCTGACCACGGCGGCCTGCGGTTATGCGCACTATATCGAGGAGGCCGACTGCGGCCTGGTGGTGCCGGAGCCCTTCGAGCAGAAGACCCTCAACGAGTGGCTGGCGCGCATACTCGATGATCCGGAAACTCGCAGGGAATGGCAGGAAAACGCGCTGGACTATGCCGAGCATGCCGATCTTTACAGCATGCCGGAGCGGGCCGCTGACGTGATTCTGGGAGACCTGGGTTGAGACTGGTATTGCATGAGCCGTTCAAGCGACTCTGGGCCGGGCGTGATGCCTTTGCCGAGGTCGAGCAGCTGCAGGGCGAGGTGTTCCGCGAACTGGAAGCCCGCCGCACCCTGCGAACCGAGGTGGAGGGGCGGGGCTACTTCGTCAAGATCCATCGGGGCGTTGGCTGGGGTGAGATCCTCAAGAACTGGGTGACCCTGAAGAAGCCGGTGCTGGGCGCAGATCAGGAGTGGGATGCGATTGCCGCACTGGCCGCGGCCGGGGTGCCGACCATGACGGCGGTGGCCTTTGGCGAGCGCGGCGCGAATCCGGCCGCTCGGCATTCCTTCATCATCACCGAGGAACTGGCGCCCACCATCAGCCTGGAGGACTTCACCCGGGACTGGCGCGCAGTGCCGCCACCGGCTGCGCTCAAGCACGCGTTGATTCGCCGGGTCGCGGAGATGACCGGGCGCATGCACCGGGCCGGCGTCAATCACCGGGACTGCTATATCTGCCACTTCCTGCTGCACACCGACACGCCGCCCACAGCGGACAATCTGAGACTGTCGCTGATCGACCTGCACCGGGCTCAGGTGCGTCCGAGCGTGCCACGTCGCTGGCGCGACAAGGATCTGGCCGGTCTGTACTTCTCGGCGCTGGATATCGGCCTGACCCGACGGGATCGGTTGCGCTTTCTGAAGCACTACTTCCAGCGCCCGCTGCGCCGGATTCTGGCTGAGGAAGCTGCACTCCTGACCATGCTCGAGCGCAAGGCAGCGCGTCTGCAGGAACGGTTCGAGCGCAAATATGCCAAGGATGCCACTGGCGCATGACGGACTGGACTCTCAACCCCGAATACGCGGTGGGACCCACCGGAGAGGCCTTTGCCTCGCTGGATTCGGTCTTTGCCCTGCAGGGTGAATTCATCACCCGCGACCCGCTCAGCGAAGTGATCCGCGTGCAGGTGGGTGGTCGCCGTTACTATCTCAAACGCTATCACGGCAGCGGCAAGCATCTGCGCCGGTTCATCGGCCGCCCGCGGGTATTGTCCGAATGGCGCAATCTGATGCTGTTCCGGTCCTGGGGTATCCCGGCGGCCACCGTGGTGGCCTTCGGGCTGGAGCGCAGGGGTGGGCTCTTCCATCGCGGTGCATTGATTACCGAGGAGCTGCAGGATACCGCTGACCTGGCCGAGCTGGCCGCAGCCGGCGACCCGCGTCTCAAGGATCCGCGCTGGGTGGACCGGGTGTCCCGCCAGCTGGCCCGGGCCACCCGACTGATGCACAGTCACGGGTTTGCCCATAACGACCTGAAATGGCGCAATGTACTGGTGGAGCAGGGGCCGGGGGCCGACATCCATCTGATCGACTGCCCGGGCGGCACCTTCTGGTGGGGACCTTTTCTCCAGCGGCGGATCATCAAGGATCTGGCGTGCCTGGACAAGGTTGCCAAGTATCAGCTGAGTCGCACCCAGCGTTTGCGCTTCTATCTGTATTACACCGGCCAGGCACGCCTGCAACCGGAGGACAGGCGCAGGCTGCGCCGTATTGTCGAGTACTTCGAGGGTCGTGAATGAGTTCCGCGCCTTTCATTGCGGTCAACGCCGAAGCCATCCTGCGGCGCCATGGGCTGACCAGTTTTGCTGCCCTGTGGGATCTTGATGCCGAGCTGGTGGATGAGCCCAACCGCGCCCGGGGCGGCATCAGCCGCGTCAGTCGGCTGCGGCTGGCCGACGAGCAGGGTCAGGAGCAGGTGTTCTATCTCAAGCGTCAGAGCAACTACCTGATCCGCACCCTGCGCCATCCACTGGGCCAGTCCACCGTGGCGCGCGAATTCCAGAATATCGAAACCTGCGCGCGGCTGTGTATCCCGGCGCTGGACGTCGCCTTCTTCGGCGAGCGGCGGCAGAACGGCGAGCTGCAGGCGATTCTGCTGACGCGCGATCTCGAGGGTTACGCGCCGCTGGATTACTGGTACCAGTGCTGGGATGAGCTGGACTATCGGCTGCGGCAAAACATGATCCGCGCCAGTGCTGCGCTGGTCGCCCGCCTGCATGCCAGCAAGGCGGTGCACTTCAGTCTGTATCCCAAGCATGTGTTTCTCAAGCCTCTGCCCGATGGTATGGGGGCGCGCTTCATCGATCTGGAAAAGTTGCGGCTTCAGCACTTCTCCCGAGGCGGTTTCCAGCGCGATCTGGATGCCCTCAACCGGCGCAGCAAGGAGCCCAGCCGCACCCAGCGCCTGCGTTTTCTGCTGAGTTATCTGGGCAAGGAACGCGTCGATGCAGAGGTGCGCCGCTGGGTAGCGCGGGTGCTGAAGCGCTCGGCGCGAAAGAACAAGGGGCGCTGATGAGTCATCTGACCGCACGGCTGCGCGAATACGGCCGCACGCCCCCCGAGCCCATGACCTTGCCCCTGGTGGAAGGGGAGCTGCGGATCCGGCGCTGGTTGCGGGTGCTGCCGGGCAAGCGGTTGGTCGGCCATGGCGAGCTGAACGGACAGCCGGTGTTGGCCAAACTGTTCATTGCCACCGGGGCAGAGCGGCACTGGCAGCGTGAAAGTGTCGGCATCCAGGCATTGCAGCGGGCAGCCCTGAGCACGCCTGCCCTGCTGGCCAGCGGCGAGCTGGCCGGCGGTGGTCGCTATCTGCTGACCGAGTATCTGACGGATGCGCGCAGCCTGCAGCAGCTGTGGGACGAGCTGGCCGATCAGCACCCGGGCAGCGCCGCTGCCGAGGCCATACTGCACCGTGCTCTCACTCTTATCGGCCGCATGCACCGGCAGGGGGTGCAGCAGACTGACCTGCATCTGGGCAACTTCCTGCAGCAGGACGACGAGCTGTATGTCATTGATGGCGATGCCATCGAGGTGGCCGATCCCGGTCGGCCGCTGTCTGACGCGGCACGGCTGGACAATCTCGGGCTGTTCTTTGCCCAGCTGCCGCCGGAATGGGATCAGCGGATGCGCGAGTTGCTGGGCGCCTACATGGTCTCGTGCCCCGGTGGGCTGGACGCGACGGCCGTCGTTACCGCGACTGCCCGCCGGCGCCAGGCGCGCCTGCAGCAGTTCCTCGACAAGACCCTGCGCGACTGCACCCAGTTTGCCGTGAGTCGGCGCTTCGATCGTTTCATCAGCGTGCTGCGCAGCGAGCAGGCGCTGCTGGCGCCGCTGCTGGCCGACCCGGACAGCGCCTTTGCCGGCCAGCCACTGCTCAAGGACGGCGGCAGCAGTACTGTTACCCGTGTCACTCTCGGCGGTCGCGAACTGGTGGTCAAACGCTACAACATAAAGGGTCCCGGTCATTGGCTGAAACGCTTCTGGCGCCCCAGTCGCGCCTGGCATTCCTGGCTGGCAGCCTGGCGTCTGGACTTCCTCGGCATTGCCACTCCCCAGCCACTGGCCATGATCGAACGTCGTTTCGGCCCCCTGCGCTCTCAGGCCTGGCTGATCAGTGAGTACTGTCCCGGTGAGAATCTGTTGCAGCATCTGGGTGAACAGGGTGAGCGGGTGCCGCAGGGCAGGGAGGCGCAGCAACTGCTCAGGCCATTCCACCAGTTGCATGCGGCAAGGATCAGCCATGGTGACTTCAAGGCGACCAATCTGCTCTGGCATCAGGAGCAGGCGGTGCTGATCGATCTTGACGCCATGCAGGCCCACAACGAATCGGCAGCCTGGCAGCGCGCCTGGCACAAGGACCGTGCCCGCTTCATCCGCAACTGGCCGGAAGGCTCGGCCCTGCACCTCTGGCTGGAAGCCAATCTCCCCGGCTGATCAGGCGGGCAGGGGCAGCTGGCCGCCGTGCAGGAAGTCCGCCAGATCGAAGCGGGTCAGGGTATTGCTGGCGGTCTGCCGAAAGGTAGCCGATGTGGCATCCAGCTCGCACTGCCAGAGGCTGATGTCGCCCGGCTGGCGCCCCTGAAAACAGGTTGGCGTGAAGAGCGCCACGCAGAAGCCGCCCTTGCCATCGCGCGCCGATTGATACTGGAATGCCTCCACCCCGGCTTCACGCATGGCGGTACCCAGCTGCTGGCATACGGAGTAGTCGCTGGGGTGGGTCAGCTCATGCCGGTAGGCCGAGAACGGCGCCTTGTGCAGCTGCACGCCCTGCGTCGAGCGGTAGCGGGCCGAGAACAGGGTGTGTTCCGTATGGATGCGGTCTCTGACGGGCGGGCTCTCCATGGAATGCCAGAACAGGAAGCGGTAATAGGCCGACTCGGCCAGGGTAGTATGGATGGAGCCGCCACCATAGAACAGGCTGGGTTCATGGGTGCGGCCGAAGCGCGAGCCCCAGGGCAGGGGCGGATAGCGAAACGGGCTGCGCAGCAGGTAATGCAGCTGGTGCAGCTCGTCCCGGTAAGCCGGTTTGGCGGTCTCCAGCAGCTCCTCGAGCAGAGCCTGTTCCTCCAGCGTATCCACGTAATCCAGGGTAGCCACCTTGGCCTGGCTCTCCACCAGTCTGAACAACGTTCCCTGAATGGGTTTGATGTGGCTGGCTCCGTGCAGCTGCTGCCACAGCATCAGGTCTTGCCCCGCATTGCGTCAACGAACTGCAGTACGGTCATCAGCCCCTGAATACGAGTGATCTGCTCGGCGGGGATGCCACCGGTAATCCGGTTGGGCGTGCGCATGAAATGCCTTATCCACTCCTCATCTCCGCCAGTCAGGGCATGCAGCGCCCGGGCAAGGCGAATCAGCAGCAAGGCCAGTTCGCCTTGCTTGCTGGTCGGGTCCAGCGCCTGGCTCTGCTTAAGGCGACTGACGGCCGTGCGATGGATACCGAGCACATCCCCAAGCTCAGCCTGTCGCAGGCCCAGCTGTGCAGCGGCCCGCAGTACGGCCTTGGCCAGTACCGACTCGGCAGAGGGAGCGAAGCGTTCGGCTGTATGCATGATATTCTCCTGTTCGTTATGCACATTATAGTAGTATTTGTTGCATGGTGCACATGTGCCGATCAGCTGCCTGCTCTAATGGCGAAGCCGTTCGGGTACAGGGACAAGCCAGCGCTCCGCAATTGGGATAAAATGCCCGCTTTTACTTCTACCTGAGAGGTGCATCCGTGGGATTGACCGTTCTGGGACTGTCCGGCGCTTTGAGCCATGATCCGTCCGCTGCCCTGTATATCGATGGCAAGCTGATTGCTGCCGTGGAGGAAGAGCGCTTCGTGCGGGACAAGCATGCCAAGAACCGCATGCCCTACGAGTCGGCCAAATTCTGCCTGGAGCAGGCCGGAATCACTCCGGCGGACGTGGATATCGTCGCCATTCCCTTCGCACCTATCAGTATCTTCGAGAAGGCGCGCTGGCACTACGCCAAGCGCTACTGGTATGCGCCTGACCGCTCGCTGGATGCCATTCTCATGGGCAACCGCCGTTACCACCGCTACAGGAAACGCATCCAGTGGTGCCTGCAGCAGCTGGGTTTCGATCTGAAGAAGGTCAAGCTGGAGTCGGTCGAGCATCACCTGGCGCATGCCTCCAGCGCGTACCACTGTTCCGGCTTCCAGGAGAAGACCGCGATTCTGGGCATCGATGGCAAGGGTGAGTACGCCACCACCTTCTTCGGCTACGGTGAGAATGGTCAGATCCACAAGATCAAGGAGTTCTATGACCCGGATTCCCTGGGCGGCCTCTACGGGGCGCTGACCGAGTATCTGGGCTTCGAGATGCTGGATGGCGAATTCAAGGTCATGGGCATGGCGCCCTATGGTGACGCCGCCAAGTACGATTTCTCCCGTCTGGCCAAGTTCGAGAACGGCGAGCTGATCATCAATACCGACTACGCCAACGTCATCGGCTTCCGCCGCTACAAGGAAAAGGGCAAGGGCTACTACTTCTCGCCCAAGCTGATCGAGTGGCTGGGGCCCAAGCGCGAAGGCGACATCGCCGACGACCCCTACATCCATTATGCCGCCAGCATGCAAGCCCTGTTCGAGAAGCTGGCGCTGGAAATGATGGACTACTATCTGGGCGACATCATCCGTGAAACCGGCAAGATCGCCTTTGCCGGCGGCTGCGCGCTGAACGTCAAGCTCAACCAGAAGATCATTGCCCGCCCCGAGGTCAAGGAGCTGTTCGTCCAGCCCGCTTCCGGCGATGCCGGTACGGCCGTGGGTGCCGCCGCCTACATCTCGGTGAAGAATGGCGTGCCGGTGGAGAAGATGGAACACGTCTACCTCGGCCCCAGCTACAGCAACGAGGATGTCATTGCCGCCTGCGCCCGCCACCCGAACAAGCCCCAGTGGCAGAAGATCGACGATGTGCCCGAGCGTATCGCCAGAATCATGGTGGAGGGCAATCCGGTCGCCTGGTTCCAGGGGCGCATGGAGTTCGGTCCGCGGGCCCTGGGCGGCCGCTCCATCATCGGCTGCCCGAGCGTCAAGGGGGTCGCCGACCGGATCAACGAACAGATCAAGTTCCGCGAACGCTGGCGCCCGTTCTGCCCTTCCATGCTCGATACCGTGGCGCCCAAGATGCTCAAGGTCGACCACCCCAGCCCCTTCATGACCTTCACCTTCGAGGTCAATGAGGAGTGGAAGGACCGGGTACCCGAGGTCGTGCACGAGGATGGTACCTCCCGCGCCCAGGTGCTGGAGCGCCGCCACAACCCACGCTGGTACGACCTGATGGTGGAGCTGGAGAAGCTCACCGGCAACGGTGTGTCCCTCAATACCTCGCTGAACCGTCGTGGTGAACCCATGGTGTGCTCACCCACCGACGCGCTGAACATGTTCTATGGCTCGGATCTGCAGTATCTGATCATGGAGGATGTGCTGGTAGTGAAGGAGGGCGCTCGCGGATTATGAAATCGCCTGAAGGCGGGTCGACATCACAACCCTGGGTGCTGCAATTCTGTCACGGCTACGATGGACCGTTTCTGGATTGCGCTCGTCAGTACGCTGCGCTTTTTTTTGGATCGCAATATAAAGTCTGCACGGTATATTTGACCGGTTCGCCGAGCGACGAGGTCGTTCGCGGCTCAGCGTCTGACGAAGTAGTCTTCCTTGATTACCATAGCAGGGACATCCGCGGGTTGAAGCTTGATGCAATACGCCGGGTACGCGAACTGGTAAGTGGGCGGGAGTTTCATTTCTGTATAGCCCATCGCTTCAAGCCGATCTATATCAGTCTGTTCGCTACGCGTTTGCCGGTTATCGGCGTACACCACGCGTTCGGGGTATATCAGCGCAAGATGCGGCGCTGGTTCGTGAGGCGTTTTCGCGCGCGATTGTTGCTGCTCGGGGTATCCGATGCAGTTCGGGATGATATTGGACGCTGCCTCCCCGGCTGGGACAGCGCCGGTCTCGCGACTCTCTACAACCGTATTGATGTGACGGCTATTCAGGCTGAACAGCTGACGCGTGAACAAGCGCGCGCGCATCTTGGGCTACCTCGTGATGCTTGGGTCGTGGGTAATGTGGGCAGACTGCACCCGGACAAGGATCAGGCGACGCTCATCCGTGGCTTCGCAGCCGCGCTACCTGGCCTCCCCAACGGAAGCGTGCTGGCGATCATGGGTACGGGGCGGTTGAAGGACAAGCTCAAGGACTTGGCAATGCGGTTAGGGGTGGCGAGCCAGGTCCTATTTCTGGGTCAGGTCAAACATGGCAGACGTTATTTCAAGGCCTTTGACGTGTTTGCGCTTACCTCAGACCACGAGCCGTTTGGTATGGTCCTGCTCGAGGCCATGGCGGCTGGAGTGCCGCTGTTGAGTACCGATTGCGGAGGCGCCAAGGAAATCGTCGAGGGTATCGGGCCGTTGTTCCCGTTGGGAGATGCAGATACTCTGGCAACCGTTCTGCTGGAATTGTCCCACCTGTCAGAAGCGGATGTGCAGTTGCTGAGACAGCGAATGTTGCAACGTCTGAACGAGCATTATGTGGATGATGCGATTCGCCCGCTGTTTTTTCAGATACTACGGGAGAGTGGTCGTGTCAGCTAAGCCCCCCAGTCTGTTGATCCTGATACCTTATTTCGGGCAATGGCCTTTCTGGATGCCCCTTTTTCTAAAGAGTTGTGAATTCAATCCCGATATCAATTGGCTGCTTATCGGAGATTGCGGTGAGCCTTTGGGCTTGCCGGGGAACGTCCAATATCGGTATTGCGGGTATGCTGAATACTGCGACCATGTGTCAGCGCTGTTAGGACTGGAGTTTTACCCTCAAAACCCCTACAAGCTTTGTGATCTCAAGCCCGCGCTTGGTTTTATCCATCAGCAAGAGACCGAAGGCTACGATTTCTGGGGGTTTGGTGATTTAGATTTGGTCTATGGCGACCTCAGGTCCTACTTCACGGAAGAAAAGCTCCGCCGCTACGACTTCTTTTCGACCCATGCGCGCCGGGTATCCGGTCATCTCTGTTTACTGCGCAATAACGAGCGTATGCGCAATCTGTTCTGGCAGATCCCAATGTTCCATGAGCGGATACAGGATCAGCAGCATCATGCCTTGGATGAGGGCGGGTTTTCTCGCCTGTTCCTGAAGCGGAAGAACTTCCCTGAGCCATTGTTCAAGCTGGTAGGGCTCTTCAATCCCCTGCGCCGCGCTGCCGAGTTCCAAGAGGCCTTCAGTACGCCCAATGGCAAGGTAGCTTGGGTTGATGGTACCCGCGATTTTCCGGACTGTTGGCAATGGGAAATGGGTCGACTGACTAACGACCGCATGCTCGGAAAGACCTACCCCTACTTTCATTTTCTGGGTTGGAAGCGTCTGTTCGGCGAGAACAGCGAGCTGACTGATCCTGTCCGGATCAGCGCCCTAGCTGCAGCGCAGAAGTGGCGTATCGACTGTCGGGGATTTCATCCAGCCTGATGATTCAGGCCAGACGTTCTCTATGCCGCAGGCAGAATGAATAGAAAAATCCACCCACTAGACCGATCACATAGGTGCCGGTCGGATAGATGATATAGGACTCGAAGCAGCTGACGACCAGCCAGAAGACGAAGAATGTCCAGGCAAAGAGAAAGACGTCCAATGGCATCTGCTTTTGTTGATAGGCTTTGATAGTCGCGCGACCGACCAGAGTGATGAGCGCTACAATAAACATCGCGCCGATCAGACCTATTTCCACCAGCGTCTGAAGGTAGGAGTTATGCAGGTGGTTAAACTGTTTTTTGAAGGCATCGCTGAACAGATCTGAGTTGCGAATCAGGGGTCTGGACCCGCGCCCGCCCCAACCCATGAAGGGCTTCTCCATTATCCAGCCGGCTGCAGCTGACCAGCTGGCAACGCGAATCTCGAAACTGCTCAGATCATGTTCCTCATGAGTGGCGGCTTGCCGCAGGCTTTCCCAAGTTACTTTCTCCGATTCGAGGCGCTCACTGACCAGCTCGGGGATGTCGAAGCAGCTGGCCAGCAGTACGAGCAGGGCTCCAGCCGCGATGGTTGCCAGCAGCGGTTTGCGTAGCGAGAGAAGAGGCCGCCCCCGGAGCAAGTAAGCAGTTCCAAGCAATGCGGGAAGCACAAGCAGAGTGACGCATAATCCCAGCCAGACCGCGCGTGTCTGGGAGACGAAGACTCCCCAGAAGGAGAACAGCCAAGCCAGCGCCCAGAGTATTACGCCAAGAGGAGCAGCAGACCCCCACCTGCGCCTTGTCCAGATAAACAGACGCGGTGCGAAAGCGGTCAATGCCAAGGCGCAGGTCGCAAACACGATACCCGTATGCTGGGCATTGTGAATACCGAAGTCGACACGTTCACCCTGCCAGGCGTTGCGCCATTCGGTGGGGTTGAACTGCACTACCAAGTACACCAAGAGCCCAGCGAACGCTACCCAGAGCAGTCGCCACGCGGTCAGCTGACTGCTTCGGGATATGGCATATGCGATAGCGACGAAGTAAAGGACCCTGAGGAAACGACGGTCACTGGTCGTGGGAGGGAAGTGATCGGGCAGTGTCAGCCGGTGCCAGATGATCGAGAAGACAACGAACAGGAAGAACGCAAAACCAAGGAGAATCACCGGATCCTTCCGAAGATCCGCATTTGATGGCGCCACCGTCATAGGTACAAACAGCAGAATCAGCAGGTAGCAGGCGACATCAAACAGCCTGGGAACCGGAAGCCAGAAAAACGCAAATGCGAGACTGCTGGCTCCCAGCACTGTGTAGAGTGCTTCTCGTTTGTTCATCATCATCCGTTGTGACTACTACTAACTACTAGAGGAAAGGCTCTGCGCGGCTTCTGTGGTCGCACTCTTTCTTGAGTATTGCCAAAAAACAGGGTGCAGGAGCTTATCAGATGTATTTGCGGGTTTCTATCCGCTTGAGATTGACCTTGGGGACAACAAGGTTGTAATGACCTGAGCGATCTGCTCCATCCAGAGCAGGCAGAAATTGCCTGAGCAGAAAATAATAGCTGTATTCGGGCTTGCCCAGCGCGCCCTGAATGTTTGTACCACTAACTTTTGAGTTGACGATGATGATCATTCTTTTTTCTTTTTGGATATTCGCCAGCCGCGCGTGAGACTTCTGAGCTGCTCTGGCTCACGGTAATACAAACAGTATTCGCTATCCATTGCAAGCCAGCGAAGAGGGGGAAATGAGCTGACCTTCCAGTCAGCTCACGAGGGTCTGGTCATTGCCTCGAAACCGGGGGGGCGCTGGGGTTGTCAGCGCGTATTGAAGAGGAAGAGGGTGCCGATATCCGGATCTACATGAGCCCAATCGTCACCGTATCGCGTCAGGTGCTGTAGATTGCGTTTGCGCATGCTGCGTGACAGGGAACGGCCCAGACAACGCATGTCGGAGATGTCGATGAGTCCGAATCGGTCGTCCGGTGTCAGTATGATATTGCCCATGTGCAGTGAGCGGAAGTAAACGCCGCTGTCGTGCAGGCGTGTAATGAACTCAGCCAGCCGGGCGAAGAGTTTAAGCTGATCGATGTGCTCATCATTGCTGAGTAGCTGGCGCAGCGTTACTCCTTCCAGGGGGTGATAGTGCACGACCGAGCGGTAAGGCTCGCTCAGGCGGTACAGCTGTATCACCTTCGGACAGGGTATACCGAGCTTCTGCAATGCGTCAGCGTTGTCTGCGAAGCGTTTTGCAGGGGGGTAGAAAGCGGTTTTGGACAACCAGCTCTTGCGCCGGAACAGCTTGAGAAAGGTACCGTCGGCCAGGTGCAGGACCTTCTCTCCGTACCTGTCCTTCTCCAGCACCTGGGCGTCGGCGCACCAGGCGGCATATTTTTCCCTGCTCAGTACCTGCATTGAAATAATCCTGAAACAAAAGTGCAGTCTAACTTAACCCCGTCACCAGTTCATGTTTGATGGTGGGGAGCGGGCGGTTCCGGCCTGCTGTGATAAACTCGCTGCTTGATTCCATTTCGCGAAGAGCTTATGTCGGACTCGAAGAAAGAAAGCTTTGCCCGCTCCAGCGCCCGCATCTACCTGCGCCTGCTCGGTTACGTCAGGCCCTACTGGATTCCCTTTGCGATCAGTATCCTGGGGTTCGTGATCTTCGCGTCCAGCCAGCCGGCCATGGCCTGGATGCTGAAATACTTCGTTGACGGGTTGACCGAGGGGGCCAGTGCCCAGTTTCTCGGTGTGCCGCTGATCTGGGGCTTTCCGCTGTTCATCATTCTGGTGGCGCTTTATCAGGGGATCGGTTCCTACCTGGGTAACTACTTCATTGCCAAGGTCTCCCTGGGGGTGGTGCATGATCTGCGCACGGCCCTGTTCGACAACCTGCTGACGCTGCCCAATCGTTACTTCGACAACAACAATTCCGGCCATCTTGTATCGCGGGTTACCTTCAACGTTACCATGGTTACCGGCGCCGCGACGGATGCCATCAAGGTAGTGTTTCGCGAGGGCCTGACGGTAATCTTCCTGTTCGGCTACCTGCTGTGGATGAACTGGAAGCTGACCCTGGTGCTGATGGCCGTATTGCCGCTGATCGGCCTGATGGTCAACAGCACCAGCAAGAAATTCCGCAAGCAGAGCAAGAAGATCCAGACCGCCATGGGGGATGTGACCCATGTGACCTCGGAAACCATTACCGGGTACCGGGTAGTGCGCAGCTTCGGCGGCGAGGATTACGAGAGCCAGCGCTTTCACAGGGCCAGCGAGAACAACCGGCAGCGTGGGTTGAAGATGGTGCGCACCGGCGCTGTCTTCACTCCGACCCTGCAGCTGGCTACCTACGGCGCCATGGCCGGGGTGATGTTCCTGGTGCTGTTCCTGCGCGGCGATGCAACCGCAGGGGATCTGGTGTCCTACATCACTGCGGCGGGCCTGCTGCCCAAGCCGATCCGCCAGCTGTCGGAAGTCAGTGCCAATATCCAGAAGGGGATTGCCGCGGCGGAAAGCATCTTCGAGCAGCTGGATGAGGAGCCGGAGCAGGATACCGGCACCATTGAGCGGGATCGAGTAACGGGTCGCATCGAGGTAAACAACCTGACATTCGGCTACCCGGGTTCTGACAAACCGGTGCTGCAGGATATCAGTTTCACCGTGGAGCCCGGTCAGATGGTGGCGCTGGTCGGCCGTTCCGGCAGTGGCAAATCGACTCTCGCCAACCTGATACCCCGTTTCTATACGCACGAACAGGGCCAGATCCTGATCGACGGTGTGGCGGTGGAAAAATACCGGCTGCGCAATCTGCGTCGGCACATCGCACTGGTTACCCAGCATGTGACCCTGTTCAACGATACCGTGGCCAATAATATCGCCTATGGTGATCTGGCCGGCGCTCCGCGGGACGCAGTGATCGCCGCCGCCGAGGCCGCCTATGCGCGGGAATTCATTGAGCAGTTACCCCAGGGGTTCGATACGCTGGTCGGCGAGAACGGGGTGCTGCTGTCTGGCGGCCAGCGCCAGAGGCTGGCCATCGCCCGCGCGCTGCTGCGCGATGCGCCCATCCTGATCCTCGACGAGGCGACCTCGGCCCTGGATACCGAGTCCGAGCGCCATATCCAGGCTGCCCTGGACCGAGTGATGCAAGGGCGTACGGCGCTGGTGATTGCCCACCGCCTGTCCACCATCGAAAAGGCGGACATCATCATGGTGATGGACCAGGGGCGTATCGTCGAGCGCGGCAGCCATGCCGAGCTGATGGCCCTCAACGGATACTACGCCCGACTGCACAGCATGCAGTTCGAGGAGAACGCGCCCAACGGGCAGGAACACGCAACAGATGAGTAATGCAATGAAACTGACCATGCCCCGTTTTGATGCCGCCCCTGTCCTGGTTGTCGGAGATGTCATGCTGGATCGCTACTGGCATGGTCCCAGTGAACGCATCTCCCCGGAGGCGCCGGTACCGGTTATCCGCGTCGACCAGATCGAGGACCGGCCCGGTGGCGCGGGCAACGTGGCACTGAACATCGCCGCACTCGGTGCACCGGCATGGCTGGTCGGTGTCACCGGCGAGGATGAGGCGGCCGAGATCCTCCGCCGCCGGCTCAATGCTGCTGGTGTCTACTGCGCCTTCCAGAGCCATGCCCAGCAGCCGACCATCACCAAGCTGCGTGTCTTGAGCCGGCATCAGCAGTTGCTGCGGGTGGACTTCGAGGAGCCCTTCAGCACCGATGGGCAGGCCATGCTGGAGACGGTGGGCGGGCTGCTGGACAAGGTCAAGGTGGTCATCCTCTCCGACTACGGCAAGGGTGCGCTGGTCAACCATCAGGCACTGATTGCCCTGGCCCGGGAGCGGGGTCTGCCGGTTCTGGGCGATCCCAAGGGCAAGGACTTTTCCATCTACCGCGGCGCGACCCTGATCACGCCGAACATGGCCGAGTTCGAGGCAGTGGTGGGCCGCTGTGCCAGCGAGCAGGAACTGGTGGACAAGGGCATGGCGCTGATCACCGAGCTGGATCTGCAGGCCCTGCTGGTGACCCGCAGCGAGCATGGCATGACCCTGCTGCGCCAGGGCGAGGCACCCCTGCATCTCCCGGCGCGCGCCCGCGAAGTTTTCGATGTCACCGGTGCCGGTGACACTGTCATTTCTACTCTGGCAGCGGTGCTGGCTGCCGGTGAATCCCTGCCGCTGGCGGTAGCGCTGGCCAATCTGGCCGCCGGTATCGTCATCGGCAAGCTGGGTACCGCCGCCATCAGTGCGCCGGAGTTGCGCCGCGCGGTGCAGCACACCCAGGGCGCCGGCCGTGGCGTCATGTCCACCGAGCAGTTGCTGGTAGCGCTGGAGGATGCCCGCGCCCATGGCGAGCGCATTGTCTTCACCAACGGCTGCTTCGACATCATCCATGCCGGTCATGTCGGTTATCTGGAAGAGGCCCGGGCGCAGGGGGATCGACTGGTGGTGGCGATCAACGACGATGCCTCTGTCACCCGGCTCAAGGGCCCGGGCCGACCGATCAACGCGGTTGACCGGCGCATGGCGGTACTTGCCGGGCTTGAGGCTGTGGATTGGGTGGTGAGTTTTGCCGAAGACACGCCTGAATCCCTGCTGGAGCAGGTGCGGCCGGACGTGCTGGTCAAGGGGGGCGATTACGGTATCGATCAGGTGGTTGGTGCTCCCATCGTCCAGGCCTATGGTGGCGAGGTGAAGGTGCTCAAGTTCGTCGACAGCTGCTCCACCACCGCCATCGTCGAGAAAATCCGACGTCAGGACAGCGCTGCGCCCTGATCTCGGTCAGGGCCTGAAGGCGTTGCTGGCCTGGCAGAACATGCGGCCGGCACTGCTGGCGGTATTGCAGCGAGTGCCGAACCATTGCCTGGCCGCCTTGCGGCAGTTGCGATAATCGATGGAGCCGCTGCGGTAATTGCTGCAGACGCTGGCAAAGGTCACCTGGCTGCCATCGTGTTCGTAATACATATCGTACTTTTCCTCCGCTCCCCGGGCATCGATCCAGCGGACCGTTTCCTGCTGGCTCTGGATGATCCGTCTTTCCCGCGACGGCGCTCCTGATCGGGTCGTGCGGTGGAGAGGTGCCGCCGTGTTGATCTGTCGACTGGGCTGGTAATTGCGATCATTGAACTCGGTCTGGCGACGCGGGGCGGACTCGTTCACCGAGGCGGAAAGGCCGGGAGCCACGCTGAGAAACCACAGCAGAATGATGCCGGCGATGCGGATGGTCAGAGGCCAGGATTCCATGGCAGTACCCTTTTTCTGGCTGTCAGGATGCTGCTGAGCCTAGCAGTGGTACTGTCTCGGGGGCGTGGCTTGGGTCACATAGCGGAGGATTGCGGCGCTTCGTTTGGGTATTTTGCGACCCAGGTCGATATCCCTGGCCGGCCGGGCCGGCCAGGGGGAGGATCAGACGAAGTACAGGGCGAGGGTCTCGGCGATGTAGGCGGGCTTGTCCACGCCTTCGATCTCAAGCGTGGCGCGGGATTTCACCAGCCACTGGCCGGGGTTCTTCTCGGTCACGTCGATTACAGTAAGCTGCATGCGCACCCGGGAGCCGACCCGTACCGGCTGAATGAAGCGCACGCTGTCCAACCCGTAGTTGACTGCCATCTTAAGCCCTTCCGGACGAATCGCCAGACCGGCCGACAGCGCCGGGATCAGCGACAGGGACAGGAAGCCATGGGCGATGGTGCCGCCGAACGGCGTCTGTTTGGCCTTTTCCTCGTCGATATGGATGAACTGGTGGTCGCCAGTGCAATCGGCGAACTGGTTGACCCGCTCCTGGTCGATCAGCAGCCAGTCGGAATGGCCCAGGTCCTTGCCGATATAGGAAGGCAGGTCGTTGACGGTGACGGTGGTCATGGCGTTCTCCATGGCAATATTGTTGTTGGCCCCCTGGGGGGGGGAAAGTCGTGACATGGTTGCAAGGGCGCCAGGCAGGGTCAATGGATGGGGGCTTTCATTGGTGTGCTGAATGCTGTAACCGTAGCTCGAGCTGGTCTGAAACAGCGGGTTGCACC
>NZ_JAYJLH010000017.1:0-39337 GCF_051948695.1 Halopseudomonas sp. Lyrl_26 | reverse complement strand
GTTGGCCCGCCCTCGCTCAATAACCGCCCGTAGCTCACCAGATGATCCGTTACTCGCCTCTCGGACGTCAGGAGAACTGCCCGGTCAATACCCCCTGGAGCGCCAGCCCTGATAAACTGCCAACCCGCGCCATCCGGCGACAATCATGCAATTCACCATGTTCTACGGGAACCCTTGTGATTGAATTTCAGCAGGTAACCAAGGCCTACCAGGTAGCAGGGCGTGAGATTCCCGCCCTTCACAGCACCGACCTGACCATTGAAGCGGGTCAGGTGTTCGGCATCATCGGCCATTCGGGGGCCGGCAAGAGCACCCTGCTGCGCCTGATCAACCGTCTGGAAGAACCCAGCAGCGGCCGCATCCGGGTCAACGGCGAGGACGTCACCGCGCTGGATGCCGCCGGCCTGCGCCGTTTCCGTCAGCGGGTGGGGATGATCTTCCAGCACTTCAACCTGCTGTCCTCGGCCACGGTGGCGGACAACGTCGCCCTGCCCCTGCGGCTGGCCGGCGAGCTGGATCGCGGGCAGATCAACCAGCGGGTGCGCGCGCTGCTGGAACGGGTCGGCCTGAGCGATCACGCCAACAAGTACCCGGCGCAGCTGTCCGGCGGCCAGAAACAGCGGGTCGGCATTGCCCGCGCCCTGTCCACCGAGCCGAGCATACTGCTGTGCGACGAGGCCACCAGCGCCCTCGACCCCCACACCACCCGTCAGGTGCTGCAGCTGCTGGCGGAGATCAATCAGGAACTGAAGCTGACCATAGTGCTGATCACCCACGAGATGGACGTGATCCGCCGGGTCTGTGATCAGGTGGCGGTGATGGACGGCGGCCATATCGTCGAGCAGGGTCAGGTCACCGACGTGTTCCTGCACCCGCAGCATTCGACCACCCGCAGCTTCGTGTTCGACGACGAGAGCGATGAACAGCAGGCCGACGACTTTGCCCATGTGCCGGGCCGCATCCTGCGCCTGACCTTCCTCGGCGAGTCCACCTTCGCCCCGCTGCTCGGCCAGGTAGCCCGGGCCACCGGCGTGGACTACAGCATTCTCGCCGGTCGCATCGACCGCATCCGTGACCTGCCCTGCGGCCAGCTGACCCTGGCCCTGATCGGGGGTGATGTGGATGCCGCCATGGCCCAGCTGCAGGCCTCCCAAGTGCATGTCGAGGTACTACGCACATGAGCGAACTCTTCACCAATATCGACTGGTACGACATCTGGATCGCCACCCTGGATACCCTGCTGATGCTGGGTGGCTCGCTGCTGTTCACCGTGCTGTTCGGGCTGCCGCTGGGTATCCTGCTGTTTCTCACCGGGCCTCGGCAGATGTTCCAGCGCAACGGCCTGTACGCGGTGCTGTCACTGATCGTCAACGCCCTGCGCTCGCTGCCCTTCATCATCCTGCTGATCGTGATGATCCCGGTGACCAAGCTGATTACCGGCACCTCCCTGGGCGTGGCCGGCGCCATTCCGCCGCTGGTGGTGGGTGCCACCCCCTTCTTCGCCCGTCTGGTGGAAACCGCCCTGCGCGAAGTGGATCGGGGCATCATCGAGGCGACCCAGTCCATGGGCGCCACCACGGCGCAGATCATCACCCGCGCCCTGCTGCCGGAGGCGCGCCCCGGCATCATTGCTGCGATCACCGTGATCGCCATTACCCTGGTGTCCTATACCGCCATGGCCGGCGTGGTCGGCGGGGGTGGCCTGGGTGACCTGGCCATCCGCTACGGTTATCAGCGATTCCAGACTGATGTAATGGTGGTTACCGTTGTATTACTGCTGGTATTGGTGCAGATTCTGCAAAGTATCGGCGACCGCCTGGTTGTCCACTATTCCCGTAAATAAATAACAGGCACTGACCTCACCTTTCGGAGCATTTCATGAAAAAGATCGTAGCTGTTCTGGCGCTGGCCACTGCGTTCGGCGCCCACGCTGCTGAGAAACTCAGCGTCGCCGCCACTGCTGTTCCCCACGCGGAGATCCTCGAGTTCGTCAAACCCACTCTGGCCGAACAGGGCGTGGAGCTGGATATCAAGGTCTTCACCGACTACGTGCAGCCGAACCTGCAGGTCGCCGAAGGTCGTCTGGATTCCAACTTCTTCCAGCACAAGCCCTATCTGGATGAGTTCAACAAGGGTCGCGGTACCGATCTGGTGAGCGTGGCCAACGTCCACGTCGAGCCCTTCGGTATCTATTCCAGCAAGCTGGAATCGCTGGACAACATCCCCAGCCGCGCCACCGTGGCCATCCCCAACGACGCCACCAATGGCGGCCGCGCTCTGCTGCTGCTGGCCAAGGCCGGGCTGATCACCCTGAAGGACGACACCAACATCCTGTCCACCCCGCGTGACATCGCTGACAACCCGCACAAGCTGCGCATCCGCGAGCTGGAAGCGGCCACCCTGCCCCGCGTTCTGGATCAGGTGGATCTGGCTCTGATCAACACCAACTACGCTCTGGAAGCCGGCCTGAACCCCACCACCGACGCCTTGGCCATCGAAGGTGAGGATTCCCCCTACGCCAACATCCTGGTCACCCGCTCCGACAACAAGGGCGCCGAAGCCGTCGGCAAGCTGGTTAACGCGCTGCAGAGCGACGAGGTGAAGGCCTTCATCGAAGAGAAGTACAAGGGCGCGGTGGTTCCGGCGTTCTGATTGCTCGATCAGCTGTATGAGAAGCCCCCTGCTGCGGTCACGTGTCAGGGGCTTTTTCTGGATTGGTAGCTTCTTAACAGCCATATAGATGCCGGCTGATAAACCGTGTAAGGCCGTGCTGGGCTGCAGGGCCGTGCCGACACGCCGTGAATACGTCCCTGTAGGCTCGCGGTTTTCATCCCTGAAAACCGACGGTCGGCACAACCCTGCAGCCCAACCCGCCAGCAAACTCCGAGCCGCTGTAAGAAAACCATCAGCAGCTCAGACGTTTCCGCCGTTGCGTTGGTACGACCCTGATACGACCGTTTGATGACAGGGATGTCATCAACGAGCCTACAGGGAAGTATTCACGGCGTGTCGTAGCAGGGTCGTACCAGCGCATAGGCATGCACAGACACTCCAGCTCAGGCTGCGTCAACGTACCCACCAAAAGCAAATACAAAAAACCCGCGACTTGTACCACGTCGCGGGCCGTTCCAACCACCGGTGTAATCAGACCGGCACTTCAGACATCGGTACTCCCAGCGCTGCTGCTACACCTTTGCCGTAATCCGGATCGGCTTTGTAGCAGTGGGTGATGTGGCGAATCATGATATGGCGCTCCACCCCGTTCATGGCCCGCGCCGTGTTCTGGAACAGACGCTGCTGCTCGTCTGCCGACATCAGACGGAACAGGTTGCCCGGCTGGGTGAAGTAGTCGTTATCTTCCTCGCGGTAATCGTAACGGGCTGCCGCACCTTCCAGCGCCATCGGCGGCTCGCTGAAATCGGGCTGCTGCTGCCATTCGCCATAAGTATTCGGCTCGTAATGCAGGCGGCTGCCCTGGTTGCCGTCAACCCGCATGGCACCATCGCGGTGATAGCTGTGGACCGGGCAACGGGGCGCGTTTACCGGGATCTGGTGGTGGTTCACACCCAGACGGTAGCGCTGCGCATCGCCGTAGGAGAACAGACGACCCTGCAGCATGCGATCCGGCGAGAAGCTGATGCCGGGCACCACGTTGGCCGGAGTGAAGGCGGCCTGCTCCACATCCTGGAAGTAGTTGTCCGGATTGCGGTTGAGCTCCATGTAGCCCACCTCGATCAGGGGGTAGTCCTTCTTCGACCAGACCTTGGTCAGATCGAACGGATGGAAGCGATAGTTGGCAGCCTCTTCCTCGGGCATGATCTGCACGTACATGGTCCAGCGCGGGAAGTCACCGTTCTCGATCGCCTCGTACAGGTCCCGCTGAGAGCTTTCGCGGTCATTGGCCACGATGGCGGCTGCTTCCGCGTCGGTCAGGTTCTTGATGCCCTGCTGGGTCTTGAAGTGGAACTTGACCCAGTAGCGCTTGTGATCGGCGCTGATGAAACTGTAGGTATGCGAGCCGAACAGGTGCATGTGGCGGTAGCCGGCGGGAATACCCCGATCACCCATGACGTAGGTAATCTGGTGCAACGCCTCGGGCAACCCGGTCCAGAAGTCCCAGTTGTTGTTGGCGTTGCGCATGTTGGTGCGCGGGTCGCGCTTCACCGCGTGGTTGAGGTCGGGGAATTTCAGCGGGTCGCGGAAGAAGAACACCGGGGTGTTGTTGCCCACCAGGTCCCAGTTGCCCTGCTCGGTGTAGAACTTCAAGGCTGCGCCACGGATATCGCGCTCGGCGTCAGCCGCGCCACGCTCACCGGCCACGGTGGAGAAGCGGGCAAACATCGGGGTGCGCTTGCCGACCTCCGAAAAGATCCGTGCCTTGGTGTACTGGCTGATGTCATGGGTGACAACGAACTCACCGAAGGCACCCGAGCCCTTGGCATGCATGCGGCGCTCCGGGATCACTTCGCGATCGAAGTGCGCCAGCTTCTCCAGGAACCAGACGTCCTGCAGCAGCATGGGACCGCGGGGCCCTGCGGTCATCACATTCTGGTTATCTGCAACGGGGGCACCTGCTACCGTGGTGAGTCTTGGTTTGTCTGTCATATCCCATCTCCTGAAGTCGTACTGCCAGCGACTCGCTGGCGATGGGGACATGATAGGGAGCCGCCTTCTATTGAACCAATGAGTTGATCAAACGACGACGATAGGCTTTTTGCATGACTGAATGTCAGGCACAAAAAACCGGGCCAGAGCCCGGTTCTTCGTGAACTGTTGCAGCTTACTCTTCGGAAGCAGCAGCCAGTTCGGGGCGGTCAACCAGTTCCACGTAGGCCATGGGTGCCGCATCACCAGCGCGGAAGCCGCACTTGAGGATACGGATATAGCCGCCGGGACGGTCTGCGTAGCGCTTGCCCAGGTCGTTGAACAGCTTGCCTACAGCTTCTTTGCTGCGGGTGCGGTCAAACGCCAGACGGCGGTTGGCTACGGTATCTTCTTTCGCCAGGGTGATCAGCGGCTCTGCAACGCGGCGCAATTCCTTGGCCTTGGGCAGAGTGGTTTTGATCAGTTCGTTTTCGAACAGCGACACTGCCATGTTCTGGAACATGGCCTTGCGGTGCGAGCTGGTCCGACTCAGGTGACGACCACTTTTACGATGACGCATCTCTCAATTCCTCGGTGTCAGACGATCAGGCGTTAACCTTGTCGTCCTTCTTCAAGCTAGCAGGCGGCCAGTTGTCCAGACGCATACCGAGTGACAGACCACGGGAAGCCAGAACGTCCTTGATCTCGGTCAGGGACTTCTTGCCCAGGTTCGGGGTCTTCAGCAGTTCCACTTCGGTACGCTGGATCAGATCGCCAATATAGTAAATGTTTTCTGCTTTCAGGCAGTTGGCCGAACGGACAGTCAGCTCCAGGTCGTCAACCGGGCGCAGCAGGATCGGATCGATCTCGTCTTCCTGCTGTTCCACCACCGGCTCCTGATCGCTCTTCAGGTCAACGAAGGCGGCCAGCTGGTGCTGCAGGATGGTGGCAGCGCGACGAATCGCTTCTTCCGGATCCAGAGTACCGTTGGTTTCCAGGTCGATAACCAGTTTGTCCAGGTCAGTGCGCTGTTCAACCCGCGCGCTCTCGACTACGTAGGCCACACGGCGCACCGGGGTGTAGGTAGCATCGAGCTGCAGACGACCGATGGAACGGCTCTCGTCCTCATCGGACTGGCGGGCATCAGCGGGCTGATAACCGCGACCACGGGCAATCACCAGCTTCATGTTCAGCGCGCCGTTGGCGGACAGCGTGGCGATGTGGTGATCGGGATTGACGATCTCCACATCGTGATCCAGCTGGATATCGCCAGCGGTGACCGGGCCCTCACCCTTCTTGGACAGGGTCAGGGTAACCTGGTCGCGACCATGCATCTTGACTGCCAGACCCTTGAGGTTCAGCAGGATCTCGATGACATCTTCCTGGACGCCTTCAATGGCGCTGTACTCATGCAAAACGCCATCGATTTCCGCCTCTACCACGGCACAACCGGGCATGGACGAGAGCAGAATGCGCCGCAGCGCATTGCCCAGGGTATGACCGAAGCCACGCTCCAGCGGCTCAAGAGTGATCTTGGCACGCGTGGGCGAGGCTTCTTGAACGTCGATATGACGTGGAGTAAGAAACTCGGCAACCGAATTTTGCATGAAAGGCACCTTTTGCTGACTATCGCTTACTTGGAGTAGAGCTCGACGATCAGGTTTTCGTTGATGTCGGCGTACAGATCACTCCGGGCGGGCAGGCTCTTGAAGACACCTTCCTTCTTGGCAGTATCGACTTGCAGCCACTCTGCCTGGCCACGCTGGGCCGCCAGTTCCAGGGCGCTGTTGATGCGCAGCTGGTTCTTGGCCTTTTCGCGAACGGCTACCACGTCACCCGGGGATACCAGGTAGGAAGCGATGTTCACGGTCTTGCCGTTAACGCTGATTGCCTTGTGGGATACCAGCTGACGCGCTTCGGCGCGAGTTGCACCAAAGCCCATGCGGTAGACCACGTTGTCCAGACGACGCTCGAGCAGTTGCAGCAGGTTCTCACCGGTAGCACCCTTCAGACGGGCAGCTTCCTTGTAGTAGTTGCTGAACTGACGCTCCAGGACGCCATAGATGCGACGAACTTTTTGCTTCTCGCGCAGCTGGGTACCGTACTCGGAGAGACGACCGCGACGCTGACCATGCACGCCAGGCGCATTGTCCTGCTTGCACTTGGAGTCCAGCGCGCGAACACCGCTCTTGAGGAACAGATCAGTGCCTTCACGACGAGACAGCTTACATTTGGGACCAATATATCTAGCCATTTAACCGTCTCCTGATTACACGCGGCGCTTCTTGGGCGGGCGACAGCCGTTATGTGGGATGGGGGTGACGTCGGTAATGCTGCTGATCTTGTAACCACAGGAATTCAGCGCACGTACGGCGGACTCACGACCCGGGCCAGGGCCCTTCACATTAACGTCGAGGTTTTTCAGACCATATTCCAGTGCGGCCTGGCCAGCACGCTCGGCTGCAACCTGTGCAGCAAAGGGAGTGCTTTTCCGCGAACCGCGGAAACCGGAGCCACCGGAAGTCGCCCAGCTCAGAGCATTGCCCTGACGGTCGGTGATGGTGATGATGGTGTTGTTGAACGACGCATGGATGTGGGCGATCCCATCAACCACCGTCTTTTTTACTTTCTTACGAACACGAGCAGCAGGCTTAGCCATATCTGTATATTCCTTCGCGATTACTTACGGATCGGCTTGCGCGGACCCTTGCGGGTACGGGCGTTGGTCTTGGTGCGCTGGCCGCGAACCGGAAGACCACGACGATGACGCAGACCACGATAGCAACCCAGATCCATGAGACGCTTGATGTTCATGTTGATCACGCGGCGCAGGTCACCTTCAGTGGTGTTCTTGGCGACCTCGTTACGCAGCAGATCAATCTGCTCCTCGCTCAGATCCTTGATCTTGGCGCTGGGCTCAATGCCAGCGGCGGCACAGATCTGTTGTGCCTTGGTTTGACCGATACCATAGATATAGGTCAGAGAGATAACAGCATGCTTGTTATCCGGGATGTTGACGCCTGCAATACGGGCCATCCAAATTTACTCCGTCTGACAGCTACCTGACTCAACCCAACACAACCAGGTTGCGAGAAAAAGGGTGCAGTAGGGTAGCGCTAACATATAAAAAAATCAACCACCCGACCATTCAACAGGTCGGGCGGCGGTTATCCTGAGACGTAGTCTTCAATCAGTGCTGGTGTTGCTATCAACCCTGGCGCTGCTTGTGACGGGGCTCAGCACTGCAGATAACCCGTACGCTGCCATTGCGACGGATGACCTTGCAGTTACGGCAAAGCTTCTTGACTGATGCTGCAACTTTCATATCGTTCTCCAATCCCGAAAAATCAGCGCAGCATGCCGCTGCCGTAACCTTTCAGGTTCGATTTCTTCAAAAGAGACTCGTACTGCTGTGAAACGAGGTGCGATTGTACTTGGGACATGAAGTCCATCACAACCACAACCACGATCAGCAACGAGGTACCACCCAGATAGAACGGCACGTTGGCCGATACCATCAGGAACTGCGGCAACAGACACACCGCAGTCATGTACAACGCACCGAACATGGTCAGGCGGGTCAGTACGCCGTCGATATAGCGGGCGGATTGTTCACCCGGGCGGATACCCGGAATGAAGGCGCCTGACTTCTTCAGATTGTCAGCCACATCCTTGGGGTTGAACATCAGCGCTGTGTAGAAGAAGCAGAAGAAGATGATCCCTGCACTGAACAGAATGATGTTCAACGGCTGCCCTGTTTCGAGCGAGCGGGTGATCTTCAGCAGCCACTCCATACCGTCGCCCTGGCCGAACCAGGTACCCAGCGAAGCCGGGAACAGCAGGATACTGCTGGCAAAGATCGCCGGGATCACACCAGCCATGTTGACCTTGAGGGGCAGATGGCTGGTCTGTGCGGCAAACACCTTGCGGCCTTGCTGACGCTTGGCATAGTTGACGGTAATCCGCCGCTGGCCACGCTCAACGAAGACCACGAAGGCCACCATGGCCACAGCCAGTGCACCGATCACCATCAGGGCGAAGATATTGATATCACCCTGGCGGGCCGCCTCGAAGGACTGCCCCACGGCGCTCGGCAGACCGGCGACGATACCGGCGAAGATCAGCATCGAAATGCCGTTGCCGATACCCCGCTCGGTGATCTGTTCGCCCAGCCACATCATGAACATGGCGCCCGACACGAAGGTCACGACGGCTATGAAATAGAAGCCGAACCCAGTATTGAAAGCCACGCCCTGACTGGCCAGACCAACCGACATGCCGACCGCCTGGATCAGGGCCAGCACCAGCGTCAGATAGCGCGTGTACTGGCTGATCTTGCGGCGACCGGACTCGCCTTCCTTCTTCAACTGCTCAAGCGACGGGCTCACCGCCGTCATCAGCTGCATGATGATGGATGCAGAGATGTACGGCATGATCCCCAGAGCGAAAATACTCATCCGCTCCAGGGCGCCACCGGAGAACATGTTGAACAGGCTAAGAATGGTGCCCTCGTTCTGTCTGAACATATCAGCCAGGCGATCAGGGTTGATACCGGGCACCGGTATATGAGCGCCGATTCGGTAAACGATGATTGCCAGGAACAGGAAGCGCAGGCGCCCCCAGAGTTCGCTCAGGCCGCCTTGATTCATTCCAGAGAGAGCACCTTGCTTAGCCATGTAGTCCTTATTCCTCGATCTTGCCGCCGGCTGCCTCGATTGCTGCACGGGCACCCTTGGTAGCCGCCAGGCCCTTGATGGTGACCGCTTTGGTCACATCGCCGGACAGGACGACTTTGGCACGCACATACTTGCTGCCGATGATGTTGGCATCTTTCAGCGCTTGCAGATCGATGACATCAACATCCAGCTTGTTCAGCTCGCTGGTGCGGATTTCGGCAGTCACCTGCGCAATGCGCGAGACGAAGCCGAACTTGGGCAGACGGCGGTACAACGGCTGTTGACCACCCTCGAACCCGGGAGCGACGGTACCGCCGGAGCGGGAGGTCAAACCCTTGTGGCCGCGGCCGGCAGTCTTGCCCAGGCCGCTGCCGATACCACGACCGACGCGCAGCTTGGCTGGGCGGGATCCGGGCGCGGAACGCAGATCATTCAATTTCATGTCTTAACCCTCAACCCGCACCATGTAGGCGACCTTGTTGATCATCCCACGAACAGCCGGAGTATCTTCGACTTCGACGGTGTGACCGATGCGACGCAGACCCAGACCCTGGATGCAGGCCTTGTGGCTCGGCAGACGACCGATCACGCTCTTGTATTGGGTGACTTTGATTTTTGCATTAGCCATCTCAGCTTACCCCACGATGTCTTCAACGGTCTTGCCCCGCTTGGCCGCCACGGAATCGGGCGACTGCATGGACTTCAGACCCTTGTAGGTAGCCTGAACGACGTTGACCGGGTTAGTGGAACCGTAACACTTGGCCAGTACGTTGTGGATGCCGGCGGCTTCCAGAACGGCACGCATCGCGCCACCGGCGATAACACCGGTACCTTCGGAGGCGGGCATCATGAATACCTTGGAGGCACCGTGAGCCGCGCGCAGCGGATACTGGATGGTGGTCCCGTTCAGGTCCACCTGGATCATGTTACGACGTGCGGCTTCCATGGCCTTCTGGATGGCAGCAGGCACTTCACGCGCCTTGCCACGACCGAAGCCCACACGACCATTGCCGTCGCCAACTACTGTCAGCGCTGTGAAGGCAAAGATCCGACCGCCTTTGACTACCTTGGCGACGCGGTTAACCTGAACCAGCTTCTCAATGTAACCTTCGTCACGCTTTTGATCGAAATTAGCCATAGCTCTACCCTTAGAATTCCAGCCCGCCTTCACGAGCGGCGTCGGCCAGCGCTTTCACGCGGCCATGATACTTGAAGCCGGAACGGTCGAAGGAGACCTGAGTAATACCGGCGGCCTTGGCACGCTCGGCAACCAGCTGGCCTACTTTCTTGGCGGCTTCTACGTTACCGGTGTTACCACCACGCAGACTGGCATCCAGAGTGGAAGCGCTGGCCAGTACCTTGGAACCATCGGCGGAGATCACTTGTGCGTACATGTGCTGCGAAGAACGGTATACGCACAGACGTACGGCTTCGAGCTCGCGCAGTTTCAGACGCGAACGACGAGCGCGACGGAGACGAATAACTTTTTTATCGCTCATTTTGCTATGCCCTACTTCTTCTTGGCTTCTTTACGACGCACGATCTCATCGGCGTAACGGACACCCTTGCCCTTGTAAGGCTCTGGGCGACGGAAGTCGCGGATTTCCGCGGCAACCTGACCGATCAGTTGCTTGTCGATACCTTTGATGACGATATCAGTCTGGCTGGGGGTTTCCACGGAAACGCCCTCAGGCAGTTGATATTCGACCGGGTGGGAAAAGCCCAGTGCCAGGGACAGAGTCTGACCCTTGGCGGCTGCACGATAACCCACACCAACCAGCTGCAGCTTGCGCTCGAAGCCCTGGCTTACGCCGACAACCATGTTGTTGACCAGAGCACGGGTAGTGCCGGCCATGGCCGCATTCGGACTTCCGGGACGCGGTGCGAAACGCAGCTCGCCCTCTTCCTGGATCAATTCAACGGAAGGATGCATGGTCAGATTCAGAGCACCCTTGGGGCCCTTGACCGATACTTCCTGACCTTCAACCTTTACTTCTACACCCTGTGGCAGTTTGACAGGGTTCTTGGCGACGCGAGACATCGTAACCCCCTATCAGAATACGGTGCAGAGTACTTCGCCGCCGACACCGGCAGCGCGAGCGGCACGATCAGTCATCACACCCTTGTTGGTGGAGACGATCGATACACCCAGTCCACCCTTGACCTTGGGCAGCTGGTCGGCGGACTTGTACTGGCGCAGGCCGGGACGGCTCACGCGCTTGAGTTCTTCAATGACCGGCTTGCCTTCGAAGTACTTCAGTTCGATGGACAGGACAGGCTTGGCGTCGCCCTGAACTTCGTAACCGGCTACGTAGCCTTCTTCGGTCAATACTTTGGCGACAGCCACCTTCAGCTTTGCCGAAGGCATGCTGACACTGGACTTTTCAGCCATCTGGGCATTACGGATACGGGTCAGCATATCTGCTAACGGGTCCTGCATACTCATGGGCTTGGTGCTCCTGAAACGAGTAAGTAAGGTCTTGTTTACCAGCTGGCCTTGACCAGACCGGGTACATCACCGCGCATGGCAGCTTCGCGCAGTTTGATGCGGGAAAGACCAAATTTGCGGTATACACCGTGCGGACGGCCGGTGACGCGGCAGCGATTACGCTGACGCACCGGGCTCGCATCACGCGGCAGTTTCTGCAGGGCAACCTGGGCGTTCCAACGCTCCTCGACGGAAACGTTGACGTTACCAACCAGCGCCTTCAGTTCAGCACGCTTGGCAGCGTACTTGGCAACCAGACGAGCGCGCTTGGCCTCGCGGTTCTTCATGCTGATTTTGGCCATGTGCGACTCCTAGTTACGGAACGGGAAGGCAAATGCACGCAGCAGCGCGCGACCTTCGTCGTCGTTACGGGCAGTGGTGGTGAAGGTGATGTCCAGACCACGCAGGGCATCGATCTTGTCGTAATCGATTTCCGGGAAGATGATCTGCTCCTTGACACCCATGCTGTAGTTGCCACGACCGTCGAAGGACTTGGCATTCAGACCACGGAAGTCACGCACACGCGGCAGCGAGATCGACAGCAGACGATCCAGGAATTCGTACATCTGCTCACGGCGCAGGGTTACCTTGACGCCGATCGGCCAACCGTCACGAATCTTGAAGCCGGCAATGGACTTGCGGGAGTAGGTCACGATGCCCTTGCGGCCTGTGATCTTCTCCAGGTCAGCCAGTGCGTTCTCGATGACTTTCTTGTCACCTACTGCTTCACCAAGGCCCATGTTCAGGGTGATCTTGGTGATCTTCGGAACTTCCATCACGTTCTGCAGGCCCAGTTCTTCCTTGAGCTTGGGAACCAGGTTGTTCCGGTAATGTTCTTTCAATCTAGCCATGGTAAGCACCTGGACCCTCAAGCGTCGACGGCTTTTTGGGTCGACTTGAAAATACGAACCTTCTTACCGTCTTCGACCTTGAAGCCGACGCGATCGGCCTTGCTGGTCTCAGGGTTGAAGATAGCCACGTTGGAGACGTGGATGGGCGCCTCCTTTTCAACAATACCGCCCTGTACACCAGCCATGGGGTTCGGCTTGGTGTGGCGCTTGATAATGTTGACACCGGTCACAACCAGGCGGTTGTCAGCCAGGACCTTGAGGACCTTGCCGCGCTTGCCTTTGTCTTTACCGGCGATGACGATGACGTCGTCGTCACGTTTGATCTTTTGCATGACCGGGCTCCTTACAGCACTTCGGGCGCGAGGGAAACGATCTTCATGAACTGTTCGTTACGCAGTTCACGAGTCACTGGCCCAAAGATGCGGGTACCGATCGGCTCATTCTTGTTGTTGAGCAGAACAGCAGCGTTGCCATCGAAACGGATCAGCGAACCGTCGGTACGGCGAACGCCGTGACGGGTACGCACGATGACCGCATTCAGCACCTGGCCTTTCTTTACTTTGCCGCGCGGAATCGCTTCCTTCACGGTCACTTTGATGATATCGCCAATGCCAGCGTAGCGACGGTGAGAACCGCCCAGAACCTTGATGCACATGACACGACGTGCACCACTGTTGTCAGCCACATCCAGCATGGATTGAGTCTGAATCATAACTTTCTCCGACCCTTAAATAATCCGCTATACCGCGCGGGGCTTAGACTTGCGCCGCGCGCTCGTCGATCTGAACCAGGGTCCAGCTCTTGGTCTTGGCCAAGGGGCGGGTTTCCCGAATGGTCACGATATCGCCGATGCGGCATTCGTTGTTCTCGTCATGCGCGTGCAGCTTGGTAGAGCGGCGTACGTACTTGCCGTACAGCGGATGCTTTACCTGGCGCTCAACGAGCACGGTAATGGTTTTTTCCATCTTGTCGCTGACCACACGGCCAGTAACAGTACGAACAATAGAGTTCTCGGCCATGATCAGTTACCACCTTTCTCATTGAGCACAGTCTTGACTCGAGCGATGTCACGCTTGGTCTGCTTCAGCAGGTGACTCTGACCGAGTTGACCGGTTGCCTTCTGCATGCGCAGATTGAACTGATCGCGCAGCAGGGTGAGCAGCTGTTCATTCAGCTGCTCGGCAGATTTTTCACGAAGTTCTGTCGCTTTCATCACATCACCGTCCGCTTAACAAAGGTGGTTGCCAGCGGCAGCTTGGCAGCGGCCAGGGCAAATGCCTCACGCGCCAGCTCTTCGGAAACACCTTCAATCTCGTACAGGACCTTGCCCGGCTGAATCTGGGCTACCCAGTATTCGACGTTACCCTTACCTTTACCCATCCGCACCTCGAGGGGCTTCTTGGAGATCGGCTTGTCAGGGAAGACACGGATCCAGATTTTACCGCCACGCTTGACGTGACGAGTCAGAGCACGACGTGCCGCTTCGATCTGACGCGCGGTCAGACGACCACGGCTGACGGATTTCAGAGCGTATTCGCCAAAGCTCACCTTACTGCCGCGATGCGCCAGACCACGGTTGTGGCCGGTCATTTGCTTGCGGAACTTCGTACGCTTGGGTTGTAACATGTGCGTACCCCTTACTTAGCAGCTTTTTTCTTGGTCGCGACGGCTTTGACTTCCTCGGGCTGACCACCAATGATCTCGCCTTTGAAAATCCAAACCTTCACACCGATCACACCATAAGTGGTGTGGGCTTCAGCCGTCGCGTAGTCGATGTCGGCACGCAGGGTGTGCAGCGGCACACGCCCTTCACGGTACCACTCGGTACGGGCGATCTCGGCGCCGCCGAGACGGCCGCTGACCTGGATCTTGATACCCTTGGCACCGATACGCATGGCGTTCTGTACAGCACGCTTCATGGCGCGACGGAACATCACGCGGCGTTCCAGCTGCTGAGCAACGCTCTGAGCAACCAGGGCAGCGTCGAGCTCCGGCTTGCGGATCTCTTCGATGTTGATGTGCACCGGCACGCCCATCTGGCTGGTCAGTTCCTGACGCAGCTTCTCGACGTCCTCACCCTTCTTGCCGATCACGATACCGGGACGGGCAGTGTGGATGGTGATGCGGGCGGTCTGAGCCGGACGCTGGATATCAACGCGGCTGACAGAGGCGCTCTTCAAAGTGTCCTGAATGTACTGACGTACCTTCAGATCAGTGTTCAGATAGTCAGCGTAAGTGCGACCATCTGCGTACCACACCGAAGTGTGCTGTTTTACGATACCGAGGCGAATACCCGTCGGATTTACTTTCTGACCCATGATCGACTCCTACTTGTCAGCAACCTTGACCGTGATGTGGCAAGACCGCTTTACGATGCGATCAGCACGGCCTTTGGCACGCGGCATGATGCGCTTCAGGGAGCGACCTTCGTTTACAAACACGGTGGAGACCTTCAGGTCATCCACGTCTGCGCCATCGTTGTGCTCGGCGTTGGCAATGGCCGACTCCAGCACTTTCTTGATGACGTCAGCGGCCTTCTTGTTGCTGAAAGTCAGCAGGTTCAGGGCCTCATCTACTTTCTTCCCGCGGATCTGGTCGGCAACCAGGCGTGCTTTCTGGGCAGAAAGTTTGGCGCCCTTGAGCGTAGCGGCTACTTCCATCTTCCTGTCCCCTTAGCGCTTGGCTTTCTTGTCTGCCGCGTGACCACGATAGGTACGGGTGGCAGCGAATTCGCCCAACTTGTGGCCGACCATGTCTTCGGTAACGATAACCGGCACATGCTGACGACCGTTATGTACAGCGATGGTCAGACCGACCATCTGCGGCAGTACCATGGAACGGCGCGACCAGGTCTTAACCGGCTTGCGATCGTTCTTTTCTACTGCGACTTCGACCTTCTTCAACAGGTGAAGATCGATAAAAGGACCTTTCTTCAGAGAACGCGGCACGTCGTTTCCCCTCTATTACTTGCTGCGACGACGGACAATCATGTTGTCAGTGCGCTTGTTGGACCGAGTCTTGGCACCCTTGGTGGGGAAGCCCCACGGCGACACCGGATGACGACCACCAGAAGTACGCCCTTCACCACCACCATGCGGGTGGTCGACCGGGTTCATGGCAACACCACGAACAGTCGGACGTACGCCGCGCCAGCGAGTGGCACCGGCCTTGCCCAGGGAGCGCAGGCTGTGTTCACCGTTGGATGCTTCACCCAGGGTGGCACGGCACTCGCCGAGGACCTTGCGCATCTCGCCAGAGCGCAGACGAACGGTGACATAGGCACCTTCGCGAGCTACCAGCTGGACGGAAGCACCGGCACTCCGGGCAACCTGAGCACCCTTGCCGGGCTTCAGTTCGATCGCGTGGATGGTGCTACCAACCGGGATATTGCGCAGCGGCAGGCAGTTACCCGGCTTGATCGGCGCCTCGGCACCACTGATCAGCTGATCGCCAGCTACCACGCCCTTGGGGGCGATGATGTAGCGACGCTCGCCGTCAGCATACTTCAGCAGAGCAATATGAGCGGTACGGTTCGGATCGTATTCCACGCGCTCCACGGTGGCAGGAATGCCATCCTTGTTGCGACGGAAATCGACCAGACGGTAGTGCTGCTTGTGGCCGCCCCCACGATGACGCGTGGTGATACGACCATTGTTGTTACGACCACCGGACTTGCCTTGCTTCTCCAGCAGAGGTGCATAGGGAGCACCCTTGTGCAGGTCCGAGTTAACGACCTTTACAACGAAGCGGCGGCCAGCGGAAGTAGGTTTACATTTAACAATTGCCATGATGTACCCCTTTCTTATTCAGCGCTGGCGAAGTCGATGTCCTGACCGGGCTGCAGGCTTACATAGGCCTTCTTCCAGTCATTACGCTTGCCCAGGCCGCGAACGGTTCGCTTGGTCTTGCCATTGACATTCAGGGTCGAAACCTTCTCGACCTTGACGTTGAACAGTTGCTCAACAGCTTTCTTGATTTCCAGCTTGGTCGCAGTGGTATCCACCTTGAACACGATCTGGCTGTGCTTTTCGGCCAGACCGGTAGCCTTTTCGGATACATGCGGGCCGAGCAGTACTTTGAAAATGCGCTCCTGGTTCATCCCAGCATCTCCTCGAACTTCTTGACAGCAGGTACAGTGATCAGCACCTTGTCGTAAGCGATCAGGCTGACCGGATCAGAGCCCTGTACGTCACGTACGTCGACGTGCGGCAGGTTGCGTGCAGCCAGGTACAGGTTGGTGTCGAGGCTATCGGTAACGATCAGCACGTTATCCAGATTCAGCTCGTTCAGCTTGCCAACCAGGGCCTTGGTCTTGGGCGCGTCCACACCGAAGCTCTCGACAACCACCAGGCGATCCTGACGGATCAGCTCGGACAGGATGGAGCGCATGGCGCCGCGGTACATCTTGCGGTTCAGCTTCTGCTCGAAGTTGCGCGGACGAGCTGCGAAGGTGGTACCGCCCCCACGCCAGATCGGGCTGCGGATGGTACCGGCACGGGCACGGCCGGTGCCCTTCTGACGCCAGGGCTTCTTGCCGCCACCGGACACTTCAGAACGGGTCTTCTGCTGCTTGGTGCCCTGACGGCCACCGGCCATGTAGGCAACAACAGCCTGGTGAACCAGGGTTTCGTTAAACTCGGTGGCAAAGGTCTGATCGGAAACTTCGATCGCGCTCGCACCAGCTACATTCAGATTCATGAGAACTCCCCCTTAACCCTTGGCCTTGACTGCCGGGCGCACAATGACGTCGCTACCGGGAGCACCGGGTACCGGGCCCTTGATCAGCAGAAGGTTACGTTCGGCGTCAACGCGTACGATTTCCAGGGTCTGCACGGTCACGCGCTCGGCGCCCATGTGACCGGACATCTTCTTGCCCTTGAATACGCGACCCGGGGTCTGGCACTGGCCGATGGAGCCGGGGACACGGTGGGACACGGAGTTGCCGTGGGTGGCATCCTGACCGCGGAAGTTCCAGCGCTTGATGGTACCGGCAAAGCCCTTACCTTTGGACTGACCGGTAACGTCTACTTTCTGGCCCGCTTCGAAAATACCGACATTGATTTCTGCGCCAGCTTCGAACTCTGCACCGTCTTCCAGGCGGAATTCGCATACGCTGCGACCTGCAGCAGTATTGGCCTTGGCAAAATGACCAGCCATGGGCTTGCTGACCCGACTGGCGCGGCGCTCGCCTACGGTGACTTGAATGGCGTTGTAGCCATCCTTGTCGAGGGTCTTGACTTGAGTGATACGGTTGGGCTCGACCTCGACCACCGTAACAGGAATGGAAACACCATCTTCAGTGAAAACGCGGGTCATACCGCATTTCCGGCCGACTACACCAATAGTCATGTTGTAAACCTCTTAAGTGCACGGGGCTATTACCCGCTATGGCCGCCCATTTCAGGGCGTTACACGGCTGGATAGCCCCCGTCGTTCGGGGCTATCAGCCGAGGCTGATCTGAACCTCAACGCCAGCTGCAAGGTCCAGTTTCATCAGCGCATCGACAGTCTTGTCGGTGGGCTGAACGATATCCAGCACCCGCTTGTGGGTACGGATTTCATATTGATCCCGGGCATCTTTGTTGACGTGCGGAGAAATCAGCACGGTAAAACGCTCTTTGCGTGTCGGCAAAGGAATCGGACCACGCACCTGAGCCCCAGTACGCTTCGCGGTATCCACGATTTCCTGGGTAGATTGATCAATCAGGCGATGGTCAAAAGCCTTCAACCGAATACGAATCTGTTGGTTCTGCATTTGACCAGAAACTCCAAGCTTCTATTTTCAGAGCACACCCGGACACAGGCGGGCCCATCCAAGGGAGGCGCAATATTACAGATGCGCCATTCTAGTGTCAACCAAAATACAAAAGCCCCCGATCACCGGGGGCTTCTGCTTATGGTCAGATTATCAGGCGATAATCTTGGCAACCACGCCGGCGCCAACGGTACGGCCGCCTTCGCGGATAGCGAAGCGCAGACCTTCTTCCATGGCGATCGGAGCGATCAGGGTAACAACCAGCTTGACGTTGTCGCCCGGCATGACCATTTCCACGCCTTCGGGCAGTTCGCAGGAACCGGTCACGTCAGTGGTACGGAAGTAGAACTGCGGACGGTAGCCCTTGAAGAACGGGGTGTGACGACCACCTTCGTCCTTGCCCAGTACGTAGACTTCGGCTTCGAACTGGGTGTGCGGCTTGATGGTGCCCGGCTTGGCCAGAACCTGACCACGCTCAACGTCTTCACGCTTGGTACCACGCAGCAGAACACCAACGTTCTCACCGGCACGGCCTTCGTCCAGCAGCTTGCGGAACATCTCGACACCAGTACAGGTAGTCTTGGTGGTCTCCTTGATGCCGACGATTTCGACCTCTTCCTGAACCTTGATGATACCGCGCTCAACACGACCGGTTACCACAGTACCGCGACCGGAAATGGAGAACACGTCTTCGATCGGCATCAGGAACGGCTTGTCGATGGCACGCTCAGGCTCGGGGATGTAGCTGTCCAGAGTCTCGACCAGGGTCTTGACGGCAGTGGTGCCCAGACCGTTGTCGTCGCGACCTTCCAGAGCCATCAGGGCGGAACCGATGATGATCGGAGTGTCGTCGCCGGGGAAGTCGTAGGTGCTCAGCAGATCGCGCACTTCCATTTCCACCAGTTCCAGCAGCTCTTCGTCGTCAACCATGTCGGCCTTGTTCAGGAACACGACGATGTAGGGTACGCCTACCTGACGGGACAGCAGGATGTGCTCGCGGGTCTGCGGCATCGGGCCGTCAGCAGCGGAGCAGACCAGGATAGCGCCGTCCATCTGGGCAGCACCGGTGATCATGTTCTTCACGTAGTCGGCGTGACCGGGGCAGTCAACGTGCGCGTAGTGACGGGTCGGGGAATCATACTCAACGTGGGAAGTGTTGATGGTGATACCACGAGCCTTCTCTTCCGGCGCGTTGTCGATCTGGTCGTAGCCCTTGGAAGAGCCGCTGCTGCCGAATACTTCGGCGCAGACGCGAGTCAGGGCTGCGGTCAGAGTGGTCTTGCCATGGTCAACGTGACCGATGGTGCCCACGTTCAGGTGCGGTTTACTGCGTTCAAACTTTTCTTTTGCCACGATTAGTAACCTCTTCAATTAGCCAGGAAGCAATCAGCCTTGCTTCTTGATGATAGCGTCAACGATGTTCGAGGGAGCCTCGGCGTATTTGGAGAACTCCATGGAGTAGCTGGCACGTCCCTGGGACATGGAGCGTACATCCGTGGCGTAACCAAACATCTCACCCAGCGGAACCTCAGCACGGATGACCTTCCCGGAGGGAGAGTCTTCCATACCCTGAACCAGACCACGACGACGGTTGAGGTCACCCATCACGTCACCCATGTAGTCCTCAGGGGTCACTACTTCAACTTTCATGATCGGCTCGAGCAGAACGGCACCGCCTTTCTGGGCCAGCTGCTTGGTGGCCATGGAAGCGGCGATCTTGAACGCCATTTCGTTCGAGTCGACATCATGATAAGAACCATCAAAGATGGTTGCCTTGAGGCTGAGCAGCGGGTAACCGGCGAGAACACCGTTCTTCATCTGCTCATCAATGCCCTTCTGTACCGCAGGAATGTATTCCTTGGGTACCACACCACCAACCACTTCGCTGGCGAATACCAGGCCTTCGACGCCTTCTTCGGCCGGCTCGAAGCGGATCCAGACGTGACCGAACTGACCGCGACCACCGGACTGACGAACGAACTTGCCTTCGATCTCGCAGGTGTTGCGGATAGCTTCACGGTAGGCCACCTGGGGCTTGCCGATGTTGGCCTCGACGTTGAATTCGCGCTTCATGCGGTCAACGATGATGTCCAGGTGCAGTTCACCCATACCGCCGATGATGGTCTGACCGGACTCTTCGTCGGTGCGCACACGGAAGGACGGGTCTTCCTGGGCCAGCTTGCCCAGTGCGATGCCCATCTTCTCCTGGTCAGCCTTGGTTTTCGGCTCGACCGCTACGTGGATAACCGGCTCGGGGAAGTCCATGCGCTCCAGAACGATGGGCTTCTCGATGTCACACAGGGTGTCACCGGTAGTCACGTCCTTCATGCCGATCAGGGCGGCGATGTCACCCGCGCGCAGCTCCTTGATCTCTTCGCGGCTGTTGGCCTGCATCTGAACCATACGACCAACGCGCTCTTTCTTGCCCTTGACCGAGTTCATCACCGAGTCGCCGGAGCTCAGCACACCGGAGTACACGCGGACGAAGGTCAGGGTACCGACGAAGGGGTCGGTAGCGATCTTGAACGCCAGAGCAGCGAAAGGCTCGTCGTCGCTGGAGATACGCTGATCGGTGATGTCGTCGCTGTCGGGGCTGACACCCTTGATGGCTTCAACTTCATCGGGAGCCGGCAGGAAGTCGATAACGGCGTCCAGTACCAGCGGCACACCCTTGTTCTTGAACGAGGAGCCGCAGACAGCCGGAACGATCTCGCTGGCCAGGGTACGCTGACGCAGGCCGGCCTTGATCTCTTCCAGAGACAGGTCGCCCTCTTCCAGGTACTTGTTCATCAGCTCTTCGTTGGCTTCGGCAGCGCTTTCCACCAGGTTCTCACGGTACTGGTTGGCCAGCTCGAGCATATCTTCCGGGATCTCTTCCTCGCGGAAGGACATACCCATGTCGGCATCATTCCAGTAGATGGCCTTCATGCGCAGCAGGTCGACCTGGCCGACGAAGTTTTCCTCGGAGCCGATCGGCAGCTGCAGCGGCACCGGAGTGTGGCCCAGACGCTTCTTGATCTGCTCGACGACGCGCAGGAAGTTGGCGCCCTGACGGTCCAGCTTGTTGACGTAGACGATGCGCGGCACGCCGTACTTGTTGGCCTGACGCCATACGGTTTCGGACTGGGGCTCGACACCGGAGGTGCCGCAGAACACTACGACCGCACCGTCGAGTACGCGCAGGGAGCGCTCTACCTCAATGGTAAAGTCAACGTGGCCGGGGGTATCGATAACGTTGACGCGGTGCTTCTTGTACTGCTTCTGGGAACCCTGCCAGAAGGCGGTAACAGCGGCGGAGGTAATGGTGATACCACGCTCCTGCTCCTGCGCCATCCAGTCAGTGGTACTGGCACCATCATGGGTCTCGCCCATCTTGTGGTTCACGCCAGTGTAATACAGGATCCGTTCCGTGGTGGTGGTTTTGCCCGCATCGACGTGCGCACAAATACCGATATTTCGGTACAGATTGATCGGGGTTGTACGAGCCACGATAGTCTCCTGAGTCGTTGTTTAGAAGCGATAGTGTGAGAAGGCCTTGTTGGCTTCAGCCATACGGTGCACGTCTTCACGCTTCTTGACCGCAGAACCTTTACCCTCAGAGGCATCAAGGAGTTCACCAGCAAGACGCAGATCCATCGATTTCTCGCCACGCTTACGGGCAGCATCTACCAGCCAGCGCATTGCCAGAGCATTGCGGCGGGAGGGACGCACTTCAACCGGAACCTGGTAGGTGGCACCACCTACACGGCGGGATTTGACCTCGACCAGCGGAGCGATGGCATCCAGTGCTTTCTCGAACACTTCAACCGGATTATCAGTCTTGGTGCGCTCTTTCACTTTGTCCAGTGCACCGTACACGATACGCTCAGCGGTGGATTTCTTGCCGCTTTCCATTACATGGTTCATGAATTTGGCGAGAATCTGGCTGCCATACTTAGGTTCTGGCAGGATCTCACGTTTTGCCGCTACACGACGTCTTGGCATGATAAGCCCTCAAAACGGTCTTCAGGTTAGCTCAGGACTGGAACACTTGTGTTACGCCTGACCTTACTCTTATCGACTCAGGTTAAAAGAATTCAAAAACTTACTTCGGACGCTTGGCGCCGTACTTGGAACGACCCTGCTTGCGGTCTTTCACACCGGAGGTATCCAGGGAACCGCGAACAGTGTGGTAACGCACACCCGGCAGGTCTTTTACACGGCCGCCGCGAATCAGAACGACGCTGTGCTCCTGCAGGTTGTGGCCTTCACCACCGATATAGGAAGAAACTTCAAAGCCGTTGGTCAGGCGTACGCGGCAGACCTTACGCAGAGCCGAGTTCGGCTTCTTCGGCGTGGTGGTATATACACGGGTACATACACCACGGCGCTGCGGGCAGTTCTGCAGCGCGGGCACGTCGCTTTTTTCAGCAACACGCTTGCGCGGCTTTTGAACCAGCTGGTTGATTGTTGCCATCTAGCAAAACTCCATAGATGTCCCTGGGACATATTAAATAAAACGGCAGGGCGAAACGCCCCGCCTATTTTAGGGGTACGGAATTCTATAGATCCCATACCCGAGCGTCAAGCCGCCCGCCGCGCAGGGCGACGGGCAACCTGGATCAGTTGCCGCTGAAGTTCAGCGCATCGGACAGCGCCTGTTCGACTTCACTGGCGCTCACCTTGGTCGGCTTGTCGGCCAGACGCTGGCGCTTGCGCTCGGCGTGGTAGGCCAGACCGGTACCGGCCGGGATCAGACGACCTACGACCACGTTCTCCTTCAGACCGCGCAGATGGTCGCGCTTGCCGGTGACGGCAGCCTCGGTCAGCACGCGGGTGGTCTCCTGGAAGGAGGCCGCGGAAATGAAGGACTCGGTGGACAGCGACGCCTTGGTGATACCCAGCAGTACCCGCTCGTACTTGGCCGGGAACTTGTCCTGAGCGATCAGGGCTTCGTTCTCTTCCAGTACCTGGGTCAGCTCGACCTGATCGCCCTTGATGAAGCTGGAGTCGCCGGACTCGGTGATCTCGACCTTGCGCAGCATCTGGCGAATGGTCACCTCGATGTGCTTGTCGTTGATCTTCACGCCCTGCAGACGGTACACGTCCTGGATCTCGTTGACGATGTACTTGGCCAGCTCGCTGACACCCAGCAGGCGCAGGATATCGTGCGGGTTGCTCGGACCGTCGGAGATAACCTCACCGCGAGTGACCTGCTCACCTTCGAACACGTTCAGGTGGCGCCACTTCGGAATCAGCTCCTCGTACGGATCGCTGCCATCCACCGGAGTGATGATCAGGCGGCGCTTGCCCTTGGTTTCCTTGCCGAAGGAAATGGTACCGCTGATTTCCGCCAGGATTGCCGGCTCCTTCGGACGACGCGCCTCGAACAGGTCGGCCACACGCGGCAGACCACCGGTGATGTCCCGGGTTTTGGAGGTTTCACGCGGAATACGCGCGATCACGTCACCGATGTTCACTTCGACGCCGTCGGACAGGTTGACCTGGGTCTTCTCCGGCAGGAAGTACTGCGCCGGCACATCGGTGCCCGGCAGCATGAGTTCCTTGCCATCGGAGCCGATCAGCTTGATGGTCGGACGGATGTCCTTACCGGCGGACGGACGCTCGTGAACCGCCATCACCTCGATGTTGCTCAGACCGGTCAGCTCGTCGGTCTGACGACGGATGGTGATCCCCTCTTCCATGCCGACGAACTGGACGGTACCGGCGATCTCGGTAACGATCGGGTGGGTGTGCGGGTCCCACTTGGCCACGACCTGACCGGCCTGCACCTCTTCACCCTCATGGATCGAGATGACTGCACCGTAGGGCAGCTTGTAGCGCTCGCGCTCGCGACCGAACTCGTCAGCCAGAGCCAGCTCACCGGAACGGGATACCGCCACCAGCGCGCCGTCGTCACGGGTCACGTGCTTCAGGTTGCTCAAGCGGATGGTACCGGCGCTCTTGACCTGGATGCTGTCCTGGGCGGCGGTCCGGCTGGCGGCACCACCGATGTGGAAGGTACGCATGGTCAGCTGGGTACCCGGCTCACCGATGGACTGGGCAGCGATAACGCCCACTGCCTCACCGATGTTGATCAGGTGACCACGTGCCAGGTCGCGACCATAGCAGGTGGAGCACACACCGTAGCGGGTCTCGCAGGTGATCGGCGAACGCACGATGACCTCATCGACACTGTTGGTCTCGAGGAAGTCGACCAGCTTCTCGTCGATCAGGGTACCGGCGGCCAGAATGACTTCTTCCGTGCCCGGCTTGAGAACATCCTGGGCGGCAACCCGGCCCAGTACGCGCTCGCCCAGCGGCTCGACGATATCACCACCTTCGATATGCGGCTTCATGACCAGACCCTGGTCGGTGCCACAGTCGACCTCGGTGATCACCAGGTCCTGGGCCACGTCAACCAGACGACGGGTCAGGTAACCGGAGTTCGCGGTCTTCAGTGCGGTATCGGCCAGACCCTTACGGGCACCGTGGGTCGAGATGAAGTACTGCAGTACGTTCAGACCTTCACGGAAGTTGGCGATGATCGGCGTCTCGATGATGGAGCCGTCCGGCTTGGCCATCAGGCCCCGCATACCCGCCAGCTGACGTATCTGGGCGGCGGAACCCCGGGCACCGGAGTCGGCCATCATGTACATGGAGTTGAAGGATTCGTGGGCGATCTCGTTGCCTTCACGATCCTTGATGCGGTCGACCTTGAGGTTCTCCATCATGGCCTTGGAGATCTCGTCGTTGGCGCGGGACCACAGGTCGATGACCTTGTTGTACTTCTCACCGGCGGTTACCAGACCGGCGGCGTACTGATCCTCGATTTCCTTCACTTCGGCGGTGGCGCGCTCGATGATCTCGGCCTTCTCTTCCGGGATCTCGAAGTCGTTCACACCGATGGAGGCACCGGAGATGGTCGAGTAGGCAAAACCGGTGTACATCAGCTGGTCGGCGAAGATCACGGTTTCCTTCAGACCCACCACGCGGTAGCTGGTGTTGATCAGCTTGGAAATCGCCTTCTTGCGCAGCGGCTGGTCGACCAGGGAGAACGGCAGCCCCTTGGGCAGGATCTGGAACAGCAGCGCACGACCGGCAGTGGTCTCGACCAGACGGGTCTCGGTGGTGGAGTTGCCTTCCTTGTCGATGACGGTCTCGGTGATGCGCACCTTGATCATCGCATGCAGGGCCAGCTGGCCGGTACGGTAGGCCATTTCCACTTCGCTGATGCTGCTGAAGTCCATGCCTTCACCCTTGGCGTTCACCAGGGAGCGGGTCATGTAGTACAGACCCAGTACCACGTCCTGGGACGGCACGATGATCGGCTCACCGCTGGCGGGCGACAGGATGTTGTTGGTCGACATCATCAGCGCACGGGCTTCCAGCTGGGCCTCGAGGGTCAGCGGAACGTGGACGGCCATCTGGTCACCGTCGAAGTCGGCGTTGTACGCGGCACAGACCAGCGGGTGCAGCTGGATGGCCTTGCCTTCGATCAGCACGGGCTCAAAGGCCTGGATACCGAGACGGTGCAGGGTCGGCGCACGGTTGAGCAGTACCGGGTGTTCGCGGATGACCTCGGCGAGGATGTCCCACACCTCCGGCAGTTCGCGCTCGACCATCTTCTTGGCCGCCTTGATGGTGGTGGCCAGGCCGCGGTGCTCCAGCTTGCCGAAGATGAACGGCTTGAACAGCTCCAGGGCCATCTTCTTGGGCAGACCGCACTGGTGCAGACGCAGGGTCGGACCCACCACGATCACCGAGCGACCGGAGTAGTCCACGCGCTTGCCCAGCAGGTTCTGACGGAAGCGACCCTGCTTGCCCTTGATCATGTCGGCCAGGGACTTCAGCGGGCGCTTGTTGGTGCCGGTGATGGCACGGCCGCGACGACCGTTGTCCAGCAGTGCGTCGACGGATTCCTGCAGCATGCGCTTTTCGTTGCGCACGATGATGTCCGGCGCAGCCAGATCCAGCAGGCGCTTGAGGCGGTTGTTGCGGTTGATGACCCGGCGATACAGATCGTTCAGGTCGGAAGTGGCAAAGCGGCCACCGTCCAGGGGCACCAGCGGTCGCAGGTCCGGCGGCAATACCGGCAGAACGGTCATGACCATCCACTCGGGCTTGTTGCCGGAGCTCTGGAAGGCTTCCATCAGCTTCAGACGCTTGGACAGCTTCTTGATCTTGGTTTCCGAAGTGGTCTGCGGGATTTCTTCACGCAGACGGCTGATCTCGTGGTCCAGATCCAGACCGCTGAGCAGCTGGAACACGGCTTCGGCACCCATGCGGGCGTCGAACTCGTCACCGAATTCTTCCAGGGCTTCGAAGTACTGCTCGTCGTTCAGCAGCTGACCCTTCTCCAGCGTGGTCAGACCGGGCTCGATCACCACATAGCTTTCGAAGTAGAGCACGCGCTCGATATCACGCAGGGTCATGTCCAGCAGCAGGCCGATACGGGACGGCAGGGACTTCAGGAACCAGATGTGGGCAACCGGCGAGGCCAGCTCGATGTGGCCCATGCGCTCGCGGCGGACCTTGGCCAGCGCCACTTCCACGCCGCACTTCTCACAGATCACGCCACGGTGCTTGAGGCGCTTGTACTTGCCGCACAGGCACTCGTAGTCCTTCACCGGTCCGAAGATCTTGGCGCAGAACAGGCCGTCGCGCTCCGGCTTGAAGGTACGGTAGTTGATGGTCTCCGGCTTCTTGACTTCGCCATACGACCAGGACCGGATCATTTCCGGCGATGCCAGTCCGATCCGGATGGAATCGAACTCTTCAATCTGTCCCTGGGACTTGAGCAGGTTCAGTAAGTCTTTCAAGGCCTATACTCCTCGCAGTGTCTCAAGGGCGGCGGATCGCACCGCCCGAGACGTGGGCAGTCGGTGGTTATTCGGATTCCAGGTCGATATCGATGGCCAGAGAACGGATTTCCTTGACCAGCACGTTGAAGGACTCGGGCATGCCGGCCTCCATGCGATGGTCGCCGTCCACGATGTTCTTGTACATCTTGGTACGGCCGTTCACGTCATCCGACTTCACAGTCAGCATCTCCTGCAGGGTGTAGGCGGCACCGTAGGCTTCCAGTGCCCAGACCTCCATCTCCCCGAAGCGCTGACCGCCGAACTGAGCCTTACCACCCAGCGGCTGCTGTGTGACCAGACTGTAGGAACCGGTCGAACGGGCGTGCATCTTGTCGTCGACCAGGTGGTTCAGCTTGAGCATGTACATGTAGCCCACAGTCACCGGCCGGTCGAAGGTGTTGCCGGTACGGCCGTCGTACAGGGTCATCTGACCGCTGTCCGGCAGGTCCGCCAGACGCAGCATGTGCTTGATCTCGTGCTCTTCGGCACCATCGAACACCGGGGTCGCCATGGGCACACCGCTGCGCAGGTTGTTCGCCAGCTCGATGATCTCGCTGTCGCTGAGGGCGTCAAGGTTTTCCTGACGACCGCCCACCTTGTTGTACACCTCGTCGAGGAACTCGCGCAGCTCGGAGACCTTGCGCTGCTCGTCGAGCATGCGGTTGATCTTCTCGCCCAGGCCCTTGGCTGCCAGACCCAGATGGGTCTCGAGGATCTGACCGACGTTCATCCGCGAAGGTACGCCCAGCGGGTTGAGCACGATGTCCACCGGCACGCCGTTCTCGTCGTAAGGCATGTCTTCCACCGGCATGATGACCGAGATGACACCCTTGTTACCATGACGGCCGGCCATCTTGTCACCGGGCTGGATGCGGCGCTTGATAGCCAGGTAGACCTTGACGATCTTCAGCACGCCCGGAGCCAGGTCATCGCCCTGCTGCAGCTTGCGCTTCTTGTCCTCGAACTTCTCGTCGAGCAGCTTGCGACGGTCAACCAGGTAGGCCTGGGTGCGCTCCAGCTGTTCGTTGAGGTTGTCCTCGCTCATGCGCAGCTTGAACCACTGGCCGCGCTCGATGCCCTCGAGGATCTCGGCGGTCAGCACTGTGCCCTTCTTCACGCCGGCACCACCTTCAACGGTGTGACCGATCAGGGCCGCGGACAGACGCTCGAAAGCGGCGGTTTCGACGATGCGGAACTCTTCCTGCAGGTCCTTGCGGATCTCGTCGAGCTGCTGTTTCTCGATGGCCAGGGCACGGCTGTCGCGTTCCACGCCATCACGGGTGAACACCTGGACGTCGATGACGGTACCCTTGGTGCCGGTGGGCACACGCAGGGAGGTGTCCTTCACGTCGGAGGCCTTCTCACCGAAGATCGCGCGCAGCAGCTTCTCCTCCGGAGTCAGCTGGGTTTCGCCCTTGGGCGTGACCTTGCCGACCAGGATGTCGCCAGGGCCGACCTCGGCACCAACATAGACGATACCGGCCTCATCCAGCTTGCCCAGCGCCGCTTCACCGACGTTGGGGATATCGGAGGTGATCTCCTCCGGCCCCAGCTTGGTGTCGCGGGACACGCAGGTCAGTTCCTGGATGTGGATGGTGGTGAAACGGTCTTCCTGTACCACGCGCTCGGAGATGAGGATGGAGTCCTCGAAGTTGTAGCCGTTCCATGGCATGAAGGCCACGCGCATGTTCTGACCCAGGGCCAGCTCGCCCATGTCCACGGAGGAACCATCAGCCAGGATGTCGCGGGCAGCAATCACGTCACCTTTCTTCACCAGCGGCCGCTGGTTGATGCAGGTGTTCTGGTTGGAACGGGTGTACTTGGTCAGGGTGTAGATATCCACACCAGCCTCGCCCGCTTCCACCTCGTCATCATTGACGCGGATAACGATACGACTGGCGTCTACCGAGTCCACTACCCCGCCGCGACGGGCAGCAACACAGACCCCGGAGTCCTGGGCCACGTTGCGCTCCATGCCGGTACCGACCAGCGGCTTCTCGGCGCGCAGAGTGGGCACGGCCTGACGCTGCATGTTCGAACCCATGAGGGCGCGGTTGGCATCGTCGTGCTCGAGGAAGGGAATCAGCGAAGCGGCCACGGAGACCACCTGACGGGGGGACACGTCCATCAGGGTGACTTCTTCGGGCGCCTTGACGCTGAACTCGTTCATGTGGCGGACGGCGACCAGCTCTTCAACCAGCTTGCCATCACGCACTTCCGCGCTGGCCTGGGCGATGACGTGATCGGCTTCTTCGATCGCCGACAGGAACACGATCTCGTCGGTTACCACGGTGTCCTTGACGCGACGGTAGGGGCTTTCGAGGAAGCCGTACTCGTTGGTCCGGGCGTAGGTGGCCAGGGAGTTGATCAGACCGATGTTCGGACCTTCAGGGGTCTCGATCGGGCAGACGCGACCATAGTGGGTCGGGTGTACGTCACGCACCTCGAAGCCGGCACGTTCACGGGTCAGACCACCCGGCCCGAGCGCGGAGACGCGGCGCTTGTGGGTGATCTCCGACAGCGGGTTGTTCTGGTCCATGAACTGGGACAGCTGGCTGGAACCGAAGAACTCCTTGACTGCCGCTGCCACCGGCTTGGCGTTGATCAGGTCCTGGGGCATCAGGCCTTCGCTCTCGGCCATGGACAGACGCTCCTTGACCGCGCGCTCCACGCGCACCAGGCCCACGCGGAACTGGTTCTCGGCCATTTCGCCAACGGAGCGGATACGACGGTTACCCAGGTGATCGATGTCGTCGACCACCCCCTTGCCGTTACGGATGTCGACCAGGGTCTTGAGCACCTCGATGATGTCTTCCTTGCTCAGCACGCCAGGGCCTTCGATCTCTTCGCGACCGATGCGGCGGTTGAACTTCATGCGGCCCACGGCGGACAGGTCGTAGCGGTCGCTGCTGAAGAACAGGTTGCTGAACAGGGTTTCGGCGGCGTCCTTGGTCGGCGGCTCGCCGGGGCGCATCATGCGGTAGATCTCCACCAGGGCATCAAGCTGGCTGGTGGTGGTATCGATACGCAGGGTGTCGGAAATGAAGGGACCGCAGTCGATATCGTTGGTGTACAGGGTCTCCAGATGGGTGACACCTGCCTTGATCAGCTTCTCGATCAGCTCGGCGCTGATTTCGGTATTGCATTCGACCAGAATTTCACCGGTGGCCGGATGCACAACCGGCTTGGCGATGGTACGGCCGATCAGGTAGTCGAAGGGCACTTCGAGGCTGGAAACCCCGGCCTTCTCCAGCTGGTTGATGTGTCGTGCAGTGATACGACGGCCTTTCTCGACGATCACCTTGCCCTTGCCATCAGTGATATCGAAGGTGGCGATTTCGCCACGCAGGCGCTGCGGCACCAGTTCCAGTTGCAGGGTCTCGCCGTGCACCTCGAACTTGTTGGTGTCGTAGAAGATATCCAGAATTTCCTCGGTCTGATAACCCAGGGCGCGCAGCAGCACGGTCGCCGGCAGCTTGCGGCGACGGTCGATACGGACGAAGACCGCATCCTTGGGATCGAACTCGAAGTCCAGCCAGGAGCCGCGGTAGGGAATCACGCGGGCGGAATACAGCAGCTTGCCGGAGCTGTGTGTCTTGCCACGGTCGTGGTCGAAGAACACACCCGGGCTGCGGTGCAGCTGGGAAACGATCACACGCTCGGTACCATTGATCACGAAGGTACCGTTCTCGGTCATCAGGGGTATTTCACCCATGTAGACTTCCTGCTCCTTGATGTCCTTGATCGCCTTGCTGGCAGATTCACGATCAAAGATGATCAGGCGCACTTTAACGCGCAGCGGAACCGCATAGGTCACGCCACGCAGCACACATTCCTTGACGTCGAAAGCCGGCTCACCCAGCCGGTAACCGACATACTCGAGCGCCGCATTACCGGAATAGCTGATAATGGGGAAAACAGATTTGAAGGCCGCGTGCAGACCGATATCACGAACGCCGTCCTTGTCCGCGTCGGCCTGCAGGAATTCCCGGTAGGAATCCAGCTGGATCGCCAGCAGATAGGGCACGTCCATCACATGCGGCAGTTTGCCAAAGTCCTTGCGGATACGTTTTTTCTCAGTGTATGAGTAAGCCATCAGCGTTCCCCAGCTTGGTCACCTGCTTGAGTGGCTCCCCCGACAGGGAAGCCTGAAAATGCTTGCAAGACCTGGTCTTGCGCACTCGCCTGGAGTGGAATCCACTGCAGCCCCGCGGGGCTGCAACGGAAAAAGGCCGGTGGCTCACAGGCCACCAGCCATCAATCCGATCATCGATCAGACTGTCGATGCAAGGTCGCGCAAGCTTACTTGAGCTCGACCGTTGCACCAGCCTCTTCCAGCGACTTCTTCGCGGCTTCGGCTTCTTCCTTGGATACGCCTTCCTTCACGGTGGACGGAGCGCCGTCTACCAGGGCCTTGGCTTCTTTCAGACCCAGACCGGTCAGTTCGCGAACGGCCTTGATGACGTTCACTTTCTTGTCGCCGGCGGAAGCCAGAACGATGTTGAACTCGGTCTGCTCTTCAGCAGCGGCAGCACCGCCAGCAGCCGGGCCGGCTACAACAGCAGCGGCGGCGGAAACGCCGAACTTCTCTTCCATGGCGGCGATCAGTTCAACGACCTGCATGACGGACATTTCGGATACTGCGTTGATGATATCTTCGTTGGTAAGAGCCATGACTCTATATTCCTGTATTGGGGGACACCCCTTGGGGCATCAAAACATTAAAAGCAAACGACGAAAGCAGTGGGCAGCCTATCAGGCAGCTTCGGCTTCCTTCTGATCGCGGACTGCAGCCAAAGTACGAACGAACTTGCTGGTGGCGCCTTGGATAACGCTCATCAGCTGTGCGATTGCTTCGTCGTAAGTCGGCAGAGAAGCCAGCTTGTCGATCTGGTCAGCTGCAAGGTAATTGCCTTCAAACGCGGCTGCCTTGATCTGGAACTTGTCCTGGCTCTTGGCGAATTCCTTGAACAGGCGGGCAGCGGCGCCCGGATGCTCGTTGGAAAACGCGATCAGAGTCGGACCGACAAAGACGTCGTTCAGGCACTCGTACTCGGTACCTTCAACAGCACGACGCAGCAGGGTGTTACGTACGACACGTACGTACACGCCAGCTTCGCGAGCGTCTTTGCGCAGACCAGTCATGGCAGCTACGCCTACACCGCGGGCATCAGCCACAACGGCAGACAGCGCACCTTTGGCAGCTTCGTTGACTTCAGCGACGATGGCCTTTTTGTCTTCGAGCTTGATTGCCACGGGTTCTACTCCTGGATTTACCATTAATCGCCAGAGGCGACATGTTTTGGTGTCTGATCCAGCCTGCACTGAATCGTGAGCACCATCTGCGTAGGTCCGGGATGATTCCCGATTTAAGACTCACATCACCTACGGTCTTGGATAGCCCCCAACTGGCAGGGACCCCAATAGTTGGCGCGCCGCAGGCGACGCGCCGATACATCAGATATTCAGCGAAGCATGATCAACTTGCAGACCCGGGCCCATGGTGGTGCTCAGGGAGACGCGCTGCAGGTAGACACCCTTGGAGGTGGACGGCTTGGCTTTCTTCAGGTCAGCCAGCAGAGCTTCGACGTTCTCCTTCAGCTTGACCGGCTCGAAACCGACCTTGCCTACGGAGCAGTGAATGATGCCGTTCTTGTCGGTACGGTAGCGCACCTGGCCAGCCTTGGCGTTCTTCACGGCGGTAGCCACGTCAGCGGCAACGGTACCGACTTTCGGGTTCGGCATCAGGCCGCGGGGACCCAGTACCTGACCCAGCTGGCCGACAACGCGCATGGCGTCGGGGGAAGCAATGACCACGTCGTAGTTCAGATCACCGGCCTTCATTTCGGCAGCCAGGTCGTCCATGCCGACCTTGTCAGCACCGGCAGCCAGTGCGGCTTCGGCGTTGGCACCCTGGGTGAATACGGCAACGCGAACGGTCTTGCCGGTGCCGTGGGGCAGCAGGGTAGCGCCACGTACAACCTGGTCGGACTTGCGCGGGTCAACACCGAGGTTGACAGCCACATCCACGGATTCGACGAACTTGACATTGGACAGCTCGGCCAGCAGCTGGGCGGCCTCTTCGAAGCTGTACACCTTGGTGCTGTCGACTTTCTCTTTGATCGCCTTCTGGCGCTTGGTCAGCTTGGCCATTACACACCCTCCACGGTCAGACCCATGCTACGGGCGGAACCCGCGATGGTGCGTACAGCTGCTTCCAGATCGGCAGCGGTCAGATCAGCCTGCTTGGTCTTGGCGATCTCTTCCAGCTGAGCGCGGGTAACGGTACCCACTTTCTGGCTGTTCGGACGAGCGGAACCGCCCTTCACGCCTGCGGCCTTCATCAGCAGAACGGCAGCGGGAGTACTCTTGGTTTCAAAAGTGAAGCTGCGGTCGCTGTATACGGTGATGATCACGGGAGTCGGCAGACCCGGCTCTACGCCCTGGGTCTTGGCGTTGAACGCCTTGCAGAATTCCATGATGTTGACGCCGTGCTGGCCCAGAGCCGGACCTACCGGCGGACTCGGGTTAGCCTGGCCGGCCTTGACTTGCAGCTTGATATAAGCCTGAATCTTCTTTGCCATCAGTTTTCTCCATTGGGTGCTAGCGCCTTGCGGCTCCCCGTTAATGTATTGCCCACCGACAACAAAACCCCGCACTGCCTTCAGGCATTGCAGGGTTCAGGCGGGCGAATGAACTCAGCCTTTTTCTACCTGGCCGAATTCGAGCTCCACAGGCGTGGGGCGACCGAAAATGAGAACAGCCACCTGAACACGGCTCTTCTCATAATTCACTTCTTCTACAACACCGTTGAAATCGGCGAAGGGACCGTCAATGACGCGAACCACTTCACCCGGCTCGAACAGCGTCTTGGGCTTGGGCTTGTCGCTGCCGTCGGCAACGCGACGCAGGATGGCTTCGGCTTCGCGATCGGTAATGGGGGCAGGCTTGTCGGCAGCGCCACCGATGAAGCCGAGCACGCGAGGGGTATCCTTGACCAGGTGCCAGGTGCCTTCGTTCATTTCCATCTGCACCAGCACATAACCCGGGAAGAACTTGCGTTCACTCTTGCGCTTCTGTCCGCTGCGCATTTCCACCACTTCTTCGGTGGGCACCAGGATCTCACCAAACTGGTCTTCCATTCCGGCCAGCTTGATACGCTCCTGCAGCGAGCGCATTACGTGCTTTTCAAACCCGGAGTAGGCATGTATGACGTACCAACGCTTGGACACGGAACACCTTTAGCCAATGAACATAGAAATAATCCAACCCAGCAGGGTATCAAGCCCCCAGAGGACCAGGGCCATGATCAGCACGACTGCCACAACGATCAGGGTTGTTTGAGTGGTTTCCGTACGGGTTGGCCAGACGACCTTGCGTATCTCAATACGCGCTTCCTTGAGCAGGGACCAGAAGGCCTTGCCTTTGGCGGTCTGCAGGGCCACGAAGCCCGCGACCAGGCCGAGCGCGACCAGCGCTACGGCACGATACAAAACAGATTCAGCTGCGAAATAATGGTTACCAGCTACGCCGACAAAAACGATTACCGCCACAACGATCCACTTAAGAACGTCCAAGCGGCTGTCGTGAGTTTCTGCCCTGGTGCTCATCTATCGTACTATCCTGTTTTGTCTTTGCCAGATAATCTGGCAGGCCAGGAGGGAATCGAACCCCCAACCTGCGGTTTTGGAGACCGCCGCTCTGCCAATTGAGCTACTGGCCTGTAATCGCAGTTGAGCCGGCAATGATACCGGCTCAACAGAACAAGATCAATCGCCAATTAAGCGATGATCTTGGCAACCACGCCGGCGCCAACGGTACGGCCGCCTTCGCGGATAGCGAAGCGCAGACCCTCTTCCATGGCGATCGGAGCGATCAGGGTAACAACCAGCTTGACGTTGTCGCCCGGCATGACCATTTCCACACCTTCGGGCAGTTCGCAGGAACCGGTCACGTCAGTGGTACGGAAGTAGAACTGCGGACGGTAGCCCTTGAAGAACGGGGTGTGACGACCACCTTCGTCCTTGCCCAGTACGTAGACTTCGGCTTCGAACTGGGTGTGCGGCTTGATGGTGCCCGGCTTGGCCAGAACCTGACCACGCTCAACGTCTTCACGCTTGGTACCACGCAGCAGAACACCAACGTTCTCACCGGCACGGCCTTCGTCCAGCAGCTTGCGGAACATCTCGACACCAGTACAGGTGGTCTTGGTGGTCTCCTTGATGCCGACGATTTCGACCTCTTCCTGGACCTTGATGATACCGCGCTCAACACGACCGGTTACCACAGTACCGCGACCGGAAATGGAGAACACGTCTTCGATCGGCATCAGGAACGGCTTGTCGATGGCACGCTCAGGCTCGGGGATGTAGCTATCCAGAGTCTCGACCAGGGTCTTGACGGCAGTGGTGCCCAGACCGTTGTCGTCGCGACCTTCCAGAGCCATCAGGGCGGAACCGATGATGATCGGAGTGTCGTCGCCGGGGAAGTCGTAGGTGCTCAGCAGATCGCGCACTTCCATTTCCACCAGTTCCAGCAGCTCTTCGTCGTCAACCATGTCGGCCTTGTTCAGGAACACGACGATGTAGGGTACGCCTACCTGACGGGACAGCAGGATATGCTCGCGGGTCTGCGGCATCGGGCCGTCAGCAGCGGAGCAGACCAGGATAGCGCCGTCCATCTGGGCCGCACCGGTGATCATGTTCTTCACGTAGTCGGCGTGACCGGGGCAGTCAACGTGCGCGTAGTGACGGGTCGGGGAATCATACTCAACGTGGGAAGTGTTGATGGTGATACCACGAGCCTTCTCTTCCGGCGCGTTGTCGATCTGGTCGTAGCCCTTGGAAGAGCCGCTGCTGCCGAATACTTCGGCGCAGACGCGGGTCAGGGCTGCGGTCAGAGTGGTCTTGCCGTGGTCAACGTGACCGATGGTGCCCACGTTCAGGTGCGGTTTGCTGCGTTCGAACTTCTCTTTAGCCATCTCGAGAGATCCTCTATGCTGAGCTGAATGCAAGGCGCGAGTCACGCGACCATTAAAATAAAGGCAGATATTTGCATATCTGCCTTATTACTGGAGCTCATGAGCGGATTTGAACCGCTGACCTCACCCTTACCAAGGGTGTGCTCTACCAACTGAGCTACATGAGCTTACAACCTGTGCACTACCGGACTGGAGCGGGTAGCGGGAATCGAACCCGCACCATCAGCTTGGAAGGCTGAGGTTCTACCATTGAACTATACCCGCCAAGAGCTTTTCGCCCGGTAACACTAAATCTGGTGGAGGGGGAAGGATTCGAACCTTCGAAGGCTAAGCCGTCAGATTTACAGTCTGATCCCTTTGACCGCTCGGGAACCCCTCCGCAAAAGAGGCGCCATTTTCATCACTTGGCGCGCCTCTGTCAACACTTTTCTTAGAAAAAACCGCAACTTGAAAGTGTTGACGCCCCAGCAGCCATCCAACTTGTCAGGTGCCTGTCGAAGCGGGCGCTATTCTAGGGGATCTGCTCCTCAATGGCAACGGGTGAACAGGGCTGATATTGATGCTGGAGCGACGGAAAGTCCGCACGCAGCCGCGACAGCAGTGCCTGGTGCACCAGACGACGGGACGCGCCGCCCACCTCGACCACATACTGGCGCTCCTTCCTGCTCAACGCGTGCACATGGGCGTCGTGCCCTTGGGCCTGCAGCTGCTCGCGTCGCAACTCGGCATGGTCCTGCCGCTGGAATACGCCCAGTGACAGCTGCCCAGCCATTTCCCCCTGGGTAATCAGGAAGCTGTCCACGCCCTGTTCCTGCAGCGCCGACAGCTGCAGCACCGCATGACGCTCACCACCGACCACCGGCATCACGAGCCAGTAGTCGGTGCCCATGACCACCTCCCTGGGACGGACCTCCGCTGCGATATCCAGCACCAGCAGGCGCTGACGCAGCTGCTGCGCCTCGCCGGCAGTGGCAAAGCGCCCGAGGGTTACGCATAGCGCCGGGGCCAGGCTCTGGGGTGATGGCAGCTGCGGTTCCGCGACGGCCGGCGACGGCGCCGCGGCAGCCTGTTCGGCAGTCTTCGGGGCGGGTGGGCCGGCCTCCGGAACGCGCTCCTGCCACTGCCAGAGCGCGTACAGGATATTCAGCAGCAACAGGGTGAGGAAGGCATACTTCATGGCCCGAGCTCCATCGGGCAGGCCAGGGCCAGACCACGGAACACCAGATCCGCGACCACGATGGCATTGTCCGGCAGCACGGTGATGAGCGAATGGGCATCACCTCCGGTCAGAATGACCGCCGGATTTTCCCCCAGCAGCCGGCGGGCTACCCGCAACTGCTCCTGGACAAAGCCTGACAGCATCAGCGCACAGCCGCATTCCACCGCTTCGGCCGTGGTCGTACCGGGGCTGGGCTCCACAAGGTTCCACGAGGCCGCTTCGTCATAACGTACCAGTCGCGTATGCTGCAGAAGCGTCGCGCACAGCAGCTTGCTGCCCGGCGCGATGAAGCCACCCAGATGCCGGCCATGCGCATCGACAAAGTCACTGGTGATCGCCGTCCCCAGATCGATCACGACACAGGCGCCTCCGGCCAGCTGATAGCCGGCGACCAACGCCAGCCAGCGATCCATTCCCAGACGCCGGTAGTCCTCGTAGCCATTGCGCACACCCTCCAGCTCCTGGCTCGGCCGAGCAAGCAGAGGCGCACGCTTGAGCCAACTGGTCAGCTGATTGAAGATCACCTGGGTTTCATCTTCAGAGCGGACACTCACCAGACGGCAGCCATGTATCTCTCGCTCCTGACCACCCAGCAGACGCTGCAGTTCCACCAGGTCCGGCGCCATGTCGCCATCGCGCACACGCCCCTCCCTGTCCAGCAGCCGCCACTTGATAAGGGTGTTACCGCAGTCCAGCTCAAGAATCATCATTCAGCCTCAGAGTCACTTCCCCGCCGTGCAGCAGCATCTCACCGGCGGCAGCCTGCAGACGCAGGGCGCCACGCGCATCGACCCCCATGGCCTTGCCGGTCCAGCTGTTGTCGCCGGCCTGGACGCGCACCTCGCGCCCCTGCCACAGATGGTATCGATGCCATGATTCAACAAAGGGCTGGAAGCCTTCGCGCCGGAATCGCTCCAACGCTGCCAGCAGACGCCGGAGAAACTCTCCGGTCAGCGCATTGCGATCAAGCGCGCCGCGCTGCCTGGACAGCAGCAGCGAAGTCCAGGCCTGATCGATGCCCCCCTCAGCGGTCATCAGCACATTGACGCCGACCCCGATGACCGCCACGCAGTCGGAGGTCAGGTCGCCGGCGATCTCGACCAGTATCCCGGCCAGCTTCCGGCCATCAAGCAGGATGTCGTTCGGCCATTTCAGCCCCACGCCGCGGAAGCCGAGGGCTTCAAGGCTTTCTACCAGCACCAGTCCGACCAGCAGACTGAGACCTTCCAGTTTCTGCGCCCCTTCGGAGAAGGGCACGGCGACCGACAGGTATATGTTCTGCGCATAGGGACTCACCCAGGCCCGGCCCCGCCGGCCCTTGCCCGAAGTCTGCTGCTCGGCAATGCATATCCGAATGCCCCCGCCCGCTCCAGACCCTGCCAGCTGACGCATCAGCTCGGCATTGGTGGAGTCCACCGCATCCAGCAACTGCCAGCCGATGTGATCGTCTGACGCCTTGGCCGCCGCCCGGATGGCACTGAGGTCCAGCATGGAGGCACCCTGGGGAACACGGTAGCCCTTGCCACGCACACGCTGCAGGGGATAGTCATCATCCTCGAGCCGTTTGAGCGCCTTCCATACCGCAGCGCGACTGACACCCAGCGCCCTGCCGAGCTCCTCGCCGGAGTGGAACTGTCCGTCGGACATCATCTTCAACAATGGAGCAAGCATGGCTTTCTATCATCAGCAAGGGACTGCGCATGATAGCGCTCGCAGGCGTGTTTATGAATGGGAATATGTCGGCTATGCGGCAGATGCACAGCCAGGCTGGACAATCCGCGAGCTCCTTGAGCAATGACACAGCAGATCGAACGCCGGCAAGAGACACGAAATCTGCCGGAGAGCGGCATGGAAGACGGGCAATGAAGCCCCTGCGCACCCGGGCTGGTCCGGTTGACAGATGACAGGTATTTACCCCGGGGCACGGGGAAACGGAAAAGA
>NZ_JAYJLH010000016.1:0-45813 GCF_051948695.1 Halopseudomonas sp. Lyrl_26 | reverse complement strand
GTGGAGCGGCAGGTACCGGGTGGGGGGATGGGGTTGATTTGGAGAATGGCTGGTGCGGGTTCGCAGCGGGGGCGGATTTGTGGGGGAGGTTCGCGCCGGGGGTGGTGCTGCTACAGGATCGTGGTTTCGCTGTAGGAGCACCGCCCTCGGTGCGAAGGGGGCGTCAGAACCAGCTGTCCTGCATTTCCATGCAGGTCTGGTCGCGGGCTTCGAGCAGGTTCAGCTCGTGGTTGCAGGCGGGCACTTCCCAGGTCAGGAAGTAGCGGGCGGCCTGCAGCTTGCCGCGATAGAAGGCTTCATCCGCAGCGTTGCCGCGGGCCAGGCCCTCTTCGGCGCGGATCGCCTGCTCCAGCCAGCGCCAGCCGACCACTGCATGACCGAACACCTTCATGTACAGCGCGGAGTTGGCCAGGGTCTCGTTGACCTTGCCGGCGCCCAGGTCGCCGAGCAGGGCCGCGGTGACGCTCTGCAGACGCTGGGTCAGCTGCTCCAGGGCGCTGCGCAGTTCCTGCAGGCCGGGGTACTCGGCGGCGCGCTGGATGCTGTCCTGGATCAGACCATTGAGCTGGCGCAGACCAGCGCCCTTGTTCTGGGTCAGCTTGCGAGCCAGCAGGTCCAGCGACTGGATGCCGTGGGTACCTTCGTGGATCGGGTTCAGGCGGTTGTCACGGTAGTACTGCTCTACCGGGTACTCGCGGGTATAGCCATGGCCGCCGAGGATCTGGATGGCCAGCTCGTTGGCCTTGAGGCAGAACTCGGAGGGCCAGGACTTGACGATGGGGGTCAGCAGGTCGAGCAGCTCGTGGGCCAGCTGACGCTGTTCGTCGGTGGAGCCGGTCTTGCCATCGTCGACCAGCCGGGCGCAGAACAGGCCCAGGTCGAAGGCACCTTCCACATAGGCCTTCTGCGTCAGCAGCATGCGGCGCACGTCGGCGTGCTCGACGATCGGCACCTGCGGGCTGGTCGGATCCTTGCCATCGGGGTGGCGACCCTGCGGACGCTCCCGGGCGTAGTTCAGCGAGTACAGGTAGCCGGCGTAGCCGAGCATGATGGCACCCATGCCGACACCAATGCGGGCTTCGTTCATCATCTGGAACATGTACGACAGGCCCTTGTGCGGCTCGCCGACCAGATAGCCCACGCAGTTGTCATTGTCACCGAAGTTGAGCGCGGTGGAGGTGGTGCCGCGCCAGCCCATCTTGTGGAACAGGCCGGCCAAGGTCACGTCGTTGCGTGCGCCCAGGCTACCGTCGTCGTTGACCAGGAACTTGGGCACGATGAACAGCGAGATGCCCTTCACGCCGGGTGGGGCGTCGGGCAGCTTGGCCAGGACCATGTGCACGATGTTTTCCGACAGCGGATGATCGCCGCCGGAGATGAAGATCTTGTTGCCCTTGATGCGGTAGGTACCGTCACCGGCCGGCTCGGCGCGGGTGCGCAGGTCCGACAGCGAGGAGCCGGCATGGGGCTCGGTCAGGGCCATGGTGCCGAAGAAGCGGCCTTCGAGCATGGGCTCGAAGAAGCGCTTTTTCTGGTCTTCGGTGCCGAAGGTGCCGATCAGGTTGCTGGCGCCCATGGTCAGCATCGGGTACGAGGAAGTGGCGATGTTGGCCGACTGGAAGTGGGCGAAGCAGGCGCGCGAGATCAGGTTGGGCAGTTGCATGCCACCCTGTTCGTAGCTGCGTCCGGCGTTCTGGAAACCGGCCTCGATGAAGGCATCCACCGCCGGCTTGACCTCGGGGATGAGCACGGCGCTGCCATCGACGAACTCGGGTTCGTTCTCGTCATTCTTGCGGTTGTGCGGTGCAAAGTACTTCTCGGCGATCTGGCGCGCGGTGGCCAGGGCGGCATCGAAGGTTTCCCGATTGTGGTCGGCGAAGCGTTCGCGCTGGGTCAGTTCTTCGGCATTGAGTACTTCGTACAGCTCAAAAGCCAGGTTGCGTGAATCGAGCAGAGTATCTGTCATGACGGCATTCCTGATGCTGAGGCACTGCCGCTGTAGGCGGCGGGTATAAGGATGTGCCGCAGTGTATGCGGCACATGGGTCGGCTGGAACAGCCATTGACGGAATTGATGAAGCGGAATCAGAACAGTCGCAGGGGCGGCTCATCCAGCGCTGCGCGCTGTTCGCGCAGGGTCAGGACCTGTTCGGCCCAGTAGCGCTCGCTGGCGAACCAGGGGAAGTGCATGGGGAACGCCGGGTCGTCCCAGCGCCGGGCGAGCCAGGCACTGTAGTGGATCAGGCGCAGGCTGCGCAGGGATTCGATCAGCGGCAGCTGGCGCGGGTCGAAATCATGAAATTCGTTGTAGCCCTCGACCAGTTCTGCGAGCTGGCCCTGGCGCTGGTCCCGTTCGCCGGACAGCATCATCCACAGATCCTGGATCGCCGGGCCCTGGCGGCAGTCGTCCATGTCCACCATGTACAGGCTGTCGTCGCGCCACAGCAGGTTGCCCACATGCAGGTCGCCGTGCAGGCGGATGCTGGTATGGGGATGGGCCTGGTAGATCTCCTCCACCCGGGCCAGCAGGTCATCGGCCACCGAGAAATAGGCCGGGCGCAGGCTTTCGGGCACGCAATCGTGTTCACGCAGCCAGGCCAGACTGTCATGGCCGAAGGCCTGAACGCTGAGTTCGGGACGATGCTCGAAGGGCCGCATGGCGCCCACCGCATGCAGACGGCCTACCAGGCGGCCGAGCATCAGCAGATGGTCGGGGTCGTCCATCTCCGGTGCGCGGCCACCGAAACGGCGAAACAGGCTGAAGCGGAACCCGGCAAACTCGAACAGGGTGCGTCCGTCTATCACCATCGGCGGTATGACCGGAATGTCCCGTTCGACCAGCTCCAGGGAGAACTGGTGTTCCTCGAGGATGGCCTCGTCGGACCAGCGTCCGGGGCGATAGAACTTGGCGATCAGCGGTACGCCGTCCTCGATGCCGATCTGGAAAACCCGGTTCTCGTAACTGTTGAGGGTCAGCGTGCGTGCATCGCTGACAAAGCCCAGGGACTCCACCGCATCCAGTACGGTATCGGGAGTCAGTTGGGCAAAGGGGTGGCTCATGTCGTCTGTTCCAGGCTGTCAGCGACCGCCCTGGGCTGGCCGCGTCAACGGGTGATGTTGCGTTGCGCCCAGCTTACCCCAATTGCCGCCCGGCGGGGCCGTCTGTCTCGGTCACGGTCGGGTTGTCCGGGGCGTCCACCCGTGCCACGCACCAGACGGTGACGCTGGCAGCGCCGGCCTGCAGCAGGGTGCGGCTGGCCTCGTTGACGGTGGTGCCGGTGGTCATCACGTCATCGACCAGGGCGAGGTGACGACCGGTGAGGCGCGTCGGGTGACGGCAGATGAAAGCGTCGCGCAGGTTGCGCTGTCGGGCGCGGGCATCCAGGCCCTGCTGGGCAGTGGTGGCGCGTCGGCGCAGCAGATTGCGATAATCCAGCGGAATATCCAGGGCGCGGGCGATGGGCCGGGCCAGTTCCATCGCCTGGTTGAAGCCCCGGCGCGCTTGGCGGCTGCGGTGCAGCGGCAGCGGAATCACCGCATCCGGCAGCTGCAGTTGCCGGTCCTGGTAGTGGTGGATTACCGCCTGTTGCAGCAGTCGGGCCAGCAGACGGCCCCAGGTCAGGCGGTGCTGATGCTTGAATGCCGGTATGAGACTGTCGACCGGGAAACTGTAGCGCAGCGGTGCTATCACCTGACTGAACAGCGGTGGTTGCTGTTGGCACTTTCCGCACAGCAGGCCCTCGGCGCTCAGCGGCAGAGCGCACTGACGACAGGCCGGTCCCAGCCAGGGCAGATCGTCCAGGCAGGGCGGGCAAATGCAATCGGGGGATCCGGCGGCACTGCCGAGGCACAGCAGGCAGCGGTTGGCCTGATTAATATTTATCCACTTGTAAACCAGTGATCTCATTTCAGGTTGACAGTCTCCGGGCGGCGATTATCATGCGTGGAATTGTTCCGACCTCTGTTACCAAGGATATTTCGATGACTGCGCCCGCTACCCGCCATGACTGGACCCTGTCCGAAGTGCTGGCCCTGTTGCGCCAACCCTTCAATGATCTGCTGTTCCAGGCCCAGACGGTGCATCGCCAGCATTTCGATGCCAACCGGGTGCAGGTATCCACCCTGCTGTCGATCAAGACCGGAGCCTGCCCCGAGGACTGCAAGTACTGCCCCCAGTCCGGCCACTACAACACCGGCCTGGACAAGGAAAAGCTGATGCAGGTGCAGAAGGTGCTGGACGAGGCTGCCGCCGCCAAGGCCATCGGCGCCACCCGCTTCTGCATGGGCGCCGCCTGGAAGCACCCCTCCGACAAGGACATGCCCTATGTACTGCAAATGGTGCGTGGTGTCCGTGAGCTGGGTCTCGAAACCTGCATGACCCTGGGCAAGCTGACCCGGGAGCAGACCCAGGCCCTGGCCGAGGCCGGTCTCGACTACTACAACCACAACCTGGATACCTCCCCGGAGTTCTACGGCAACATCATCACCACACGCACCTACAGTGAACGCCTGCAGACCCTGTCCTATGTGCGTGATGCGGGCATGAAGATCTGCTCCGGCGGCATCCTCGGCATGGGCGAGTCCCTGGAGGATCGTGCCGGTCTGCTGATCCAGCTGGCCAATCTGCCGGAACATCCCGAGAGCGTGCCGATCAATATGCTGGTCAAGGTTGCAGGTACGCCGCTGGAGAATGCTGAGGACGTGGATCCCTTCGACTTCATCCGTACCCTGGCGGTCGCCCGGATCATGATGCCCAGGTCCCACGTGCGGCTGTCCGCCGGTCGCGAGCAGATGAACGATCAGATCCAGGCGCTGGCGTTCTTCGCCGGCGCCAACTCGATCTTCTACGGTGACCGTCTGCTCACCACCGGCAACCCCCAGGCCGACAAGGACATGCGGCTGTTCGAGCGTCTGGGCATCAAGCCCGAGGAGCGCGAGGAGCATGACGATGAGGTGCATCAGGCGGCCATCGAGCAGGCCCTGATCGAGCAGCGCGACAGCGCCCTGTTCACCAACGCCGCGGCAGGCTGACCGGCAGCGGCCCGCTGCAGCGCAGATCTTTGCAGTGCGCGGGTCGTCCGATGGGCGGTCCGCGCTTTTTACATTTGCACCGCAGGCCGAATGCGTCTGGCCTGTTGCCGGGGTTCATCATGTCCTTCGATCTATCCGGGCGGCTGGCCGAGCGCCGTGCCGCCCATCTGTACCGCCAGCGTCCGCTGCTGGAGTCCCCGCAGAGCGTGCGGGTCAAGGTAGATGGCCAGTCGTTCCTGGCCTTCTGCAGCAACGATTATCTTGGACTGGCCGACCACCCCGAGGTGGCCGAGGCCATGGTCGAGGGTGTGCGTCGCTGGGGCGTTGGCGGCGGCGCCTCGCATCTGGTGCTGGGGCACAGTGGTGCCCACCATGCGCTCGAGGAAGCGCTGGCCGAACTCACCGGCCGGCCCCGGGCGTTGCTGATGTCCAGCGGCTACATGGCCAACATGGGTGCCATCACGGCGCTGGTCGGCAAGGGCGATACCGTGCTGCAGGACCGGCTCAACCATGCTTCCCTGCTGGATGCGGGACTGCTCAGTGGCGCCCGTTTCTCCCGCTATCTGCACAATGATCCCCAAAGCCTGAGCCAGCGGCTGGAGAAGGCCGAGGGCAATACCCTGGTGGTGACCGACGGGGTGTTCAGCATGGACGGCGATCTGGCGCGGCTGCCGGAGCTGTGCGCCGAGGCACGCCGTCACGGTGCCTGGGTGATGGTCGATGATGCCCACGGCTTCGGCTGTCTGGGGGCCACCGGGGGTGGCATAGTCCAGCAGCAGGGGCTGAGTCTGGAGGAGGTACCGGTGCTGGTCGGCACCCTGGGCAAGGCGTTCGGCACGGCCGGTGCCTTCATTGCCGGCAGCGAGGAATTGATCGAAACCCTCATTCAGTTTGCCCGCTCCTACATCTATACCACCAGCCAGCCACCGGCCGTGGCCTGGGCGACGCTGACGAGCCTGCGCCTGGCGCGCGAGGAGAGCTGGCGCCGTGAACACCTGGCGCGGCTGATCGAGCGCTTCCGCGCCGGTGCCGCGCAGCTTGGCCTGCAACTGATGGACAGCCCCACTCCAATCCAGCCGATCCTGGTGGGCGACAGTGCCCGGGCGCTGCGGTTGTCCGAGGGGCTGCGCCAGCGGGGGATTCTGGTCACCGCCATACGACCGCCGACGGTGCCCCAGGGGACAGCCCGATTGCGTGTTACCCTGTCCGCGGCCCATGCCGAGACCGATGTGGATCGTCTGCTGGAGGCCCTGCAGCAGACCCTTGCCGAATTACCGGAGTTTCAGTCATGAAGCCGATCACCCTGTTGCCCGGTTGGGCAATGGCCACCGATACCATGGAGCCCCTGCGCGAAGCGCTGCAGGCGTTGCTGCCGGAGGTGCGGGTGGCCATAGAACCGCTGCCGGCCATCCAGCTGTCCAGTCTGGAAACCGACCTGAGCTCCCTGGCCCAGCGTATCGAGCCGGGCGTTCTGGTCGGCTGGTCCCTGGGCGGGATGCTGGCAGTGCAGCTGAACCGGCGCTTCCCCGAACATTTCCCTGCGGTAGCCACCCTGGCCAGCAATGCCTGCTTCGTCGAGCGTCGTGACTGGCCCACCGCGATGACGACCGACACCTTCCGCAGCTTCTATCAGGGTTACCGCGAGGACCCGGAGAAAACCCTGCGGCGCTTTGCCCTGCTGGTCAGTCAGGGCAGTACCCAGGCCCGGCACTGGATCCGTCATCTGCAGAGGGATGAGCTGAATGATGAGCAGCGCCTGCACGGTCTGGCGGTGCTGGGCATGCTGGACAACCGCGTGGCCCTGCGTAATCTCTCCCAGCCGATGCTGCACTGCTTCGGCGCCCAGGATGCGCTGGTGCCGAGCGTGACCGCCAACGCGATGGGGGAGCTGCATCCGGCCTCACGGGTGGTCACCCATTACCAGGCCAGCCATGTACTGCCGTTGGAGCAGCCCGGCTGGCTGGCCCAGCAGATCGTCGACTGGCTGGAGGGTACCCATGAATGAGGCTACGCTCGACAAGCGGCTGATCGCCGAGTCCTTCAGTCGGGCGGCGCCCACCTACGACAAGGCGGCTGCGCTGCAGCGCACCGTCGGCAGCAACCTGCTGGGACGTCTGCCGCGGGACTTCGTGCCGGGGGATATCCTTGATCTTGGCTGCGGTACCGCCCACTTCACCCGGGCCCTGGCGGCCTGTTTCGACACGCCTGTCATCGGTCTGGATCTGGCCGAGGGCATGCTCCGTCACGCCAATGAGCACAGTCCCGGGCTGGATCACTGGATAACCGCCGACGCCGAACGGCTGCCGCTGCGCAGCGAGTCCCGTGACCTGATCTTCTCCAGCCTCGCCATGCAATGGTGTCCCCGACTGGATCAGGCGCTGGCCGAAGCCTGGCGGGTGCTGCGGCCGGGCGGCTGTCTGGCCTTCAATACCCTGCTGGAGGGCAGTCTGGAAGAGCTGCGCCAGTCATGGAAGGCCGTGGACAATCTGGTGCACGTGAACAGTTTCATGTCGCTCACCGAGCTGACCCTACTGCTCGACGACGCCGGTTTCGGTGACTGGCAGTGCGACGTGGAGCGCCACGTGCTGTTCTACCCGCGACTCGGGGAATTGACCCAGGAGCTGAAGGCGCTGGGAGCGGTGAATCTGAACGCCGGGCGACCTTCCGGTCTGACCGGCAAGGCACGCGCGCGCCGGTTGACTGCCGCCTACGAGCAATTCCGCACCGAGCATGGGCTGCCGGCGAGCTGGCAGGTGGCCCAGGTGGTGATGTTCAAGCAGCCGGGGCGCACAGGAGTATCCGCATGAGTCACCGCTATTTTGTTACAGGTACCGATACCGAGATCGGCAAGACCACCATCGCCGCCGGTCTGCTGCATGCCGCCCGGCGGCGCGGGCTGAGCACCGCCGCAGTCAAGCCGATAGCGGCGGGGTGCTTGCGCAGTGCCGAAGGACTGCGAAACGATGACGCCCTGACCCTGCAGGCCGAATGCGCGCCGAGCTTGGACTATGATCTGCTCAACCCGGTGGCGCTGGAGCCGCCGATTGCCCCCCATATAGCAGCCCGGGAAGCCGGACTGCAGCTGACCGCAGCCCAGCTGGCGGATGATTGTCGGCGGGTGTTCGCCCGTGGCGCCGATCTGACACTGGTCGAGGGAGCCGGTGGCTGGCGGGTGCCGCTGAACGGCGAGCAGACCCTGGCGGCCCTGGCCATCGAGCTGAAGCTGCCGGTGATTCTGGTGGTGGGATTGCGTCTGGGCTGCATCAACCATGCTCTGCTGACCGCCGAGGCCATTGCCGCCGATGGTCTGCGCCTGGCGGGGTGGGTGGCCAATCAGGTCGATCCGCACATGGAGCGCCAGCAATCCAATCTGGACAGCCTGCGGGCATTGATGAAGGCGCCGCTGCTGGGCGTGGTACCGCGCCTGGACCCGCTGAGCGCCGCCGGCGTGGCGGATCATCTGGAGCTGGACAGTCTGCTCGGGGCGACCGGCGGACTATCCGGCCTGCGCTGATTATGCTTGAATAGGCACATTGCCACTATTGTTGAAGGGGGTATGCCATGGCGTCCCTTGATCTGATTTCCTCCGGCTTCGACGCCGTCCGCCAGGGCCAGTACCGCGCCAACACAGCGGCGGCGGAGATTGCCCGGGCCGGGGCACCGGTCAACCCGGCGGCTGCCGGGTCCGTGCCGCTGCAGGCTGCCACGGCGCAGCCGGTGGCCAGCACCGCAGTGGAAAGCAACCGCCCGGTGGACATGGTCAGCGCCCTCGTTGCCCTCGAACAGGCCCGGCAGGAAGTCGAAGCCGGTGCCTCCATCATCGATACCGCCGACGAGATCCTCGGCACCCTGATCGACATTCACGCCTGACCTGCCGCCTGTCGGCGTACCTGTCCGGGTGCGCCGTTGATCCCGTTCCATGAGTCCTTCCACTGCTCGCGTCGCCGCGCGGTTCGGTGCGCTCCGGCCTGCGCGGTTTGAAGGAAGTGATCGGGAATGCTATGAATCCATCACCCGTAAAAGGGGTTGACAATATCCAGGCTAAAACGTAAGTTTCAAACACGTGTTTGAATGGGCCGTCCGGCTCGTCGCCGTCCCTATTCCAAAATTCATCGTTGAGGTCAGTACACATGCCCGAATACAAGGCTCCCCTGCGCGACATTCGTTTCGTACGCGACGAAGTACTGGGTTATGAAGAACATTATCAGAGCGTGCCGGGTTGCGAAGACGCGACTCCCGACATGGTCAATGCCATCCTCGAAGAGGGTGCCAAGTTCTGTGAACAGGTGATTGCGCCGCTGAACCGCGTGGGCGATACCGAAGGCTGCACATGGACTCCGGAAGGTGTGAAGACCCCCACCGGTTTCAAGGAAGCCTATCAGCAGTTCGTTGAAGGCGGCTGGCCGAGCCTGTCCCTGGATCCCGAGTACGGTGGTCAGGGGCTGCCCGACTCCCTGGGTCTGGCCATCAGCGAGATGGTCGGCCAGGCCAACTGGTCCTGGGGCATGTACCCCGGCCTGTCCCATGGTGCGATGAACACCATCGAAGCCCACGGTACCGAAGAGCAGAAGCAGGTCTACCTGACCAAGCTGGTTTCCGGCCAGTGGACCGGCACCATGTGTCTGACCGAACCCCATTGCGGTACCGACCTGGGCATGCTGCGCACCAAGGCCGAGCCGGCTGAAGACGGCAGCTACCGCATTTCCGGTACCAAGATCTTCATCTCCTCCGGCGAGCACGACATGGCCGAGAACATCGTTCATATCGTTCTGGCCCGCCTGCCCGATGCACCGGCCGGCACCAAGGGGATTTCCCTGTTCATCGTGCCCAAGTTCCTGCCCGACGCCAACGGCGAGAAGGGCGAGCGCAACGGTGTGAACTGCGGCTCCCTGGAGCACAAGATGGGCATCCACGGTAACGCTACCTGTGTGATGAACTTCGACAACGCCACCGGTTTCCTGATCGGGCCGCCGAACAAGGGCCTGAACTGCATGTTCACCTTCATGAACACTGCCCGTCTGGGTACTGCTCTGCAGGGTCTGGCCCATGCCGAGGTGGCCTTCCAGGGTGGTATCACCTATGCCCGCGAGCGTCTGCAGATGCGTGCGCTGAGTGGTCCGAAGGCGCCCGAGAAGCCCGCTGACCCGATCATCGTGCACCCTGACGTGCGCCGCATGCTGCTGACCATGAAGGCCTTTGCCGAAGGCAACCGCGCCATGGTGTACTTCGCTGCCAAGCAGGTCGACATCATCAAGCGCAGCAAGGACGAAGAACAGAAGAAACTGGCTGACTCCCTGCTGGCCTTCCTGACTCCGATCGCCAAGGCGTTCATGACCGAAGTCGGTTTCGAAGCTGCCAACCACGGCGTGCAGATCTACGGCGGTCACGGCTTCATCTCCGAGTGGGGCATGGAACAGAACGTGCGTGACGCCCGTATCTCCATGCTGTACGAAGGCACCACCGGCATCCAGGCACTGGACCTGCTGGGCCGCAAGGTACTGATGACCCAGGGCGCCACCCTGCAGAACTTCACCAAGATCGTGCACAAGTTCTGCAAGGCCCAGGAAGGTAACGAAGCCATCAAGCACCTGGTAGGCCCGCTGGCCAACCTGAACAAGGAATGGGCTGACATCACCATGAAAATCGGCATGGCCGCGATGAAGGACCGCGAAATGGTCGGTGCCGCCTCCGTGGACTACCTGATGTATTCCGGCTACGTCTGCCTGGCGTACTTCTGGGCTGACATGGCCCGTGTCGCTGCCGAGAAGCTGGCCGCCGGCACCAGCGAGGAAGGCTTCTACAAGGCCAAGCTGCAGACTGCGCAGTTCTACTATCAGCGCATCCTGCCGCGCACCCGCGCCCACGTTGAAGCCATGCTGTCCGGTTCCGACAACCTGATGGCCATGGACGAGGAAAACTTCTCGCTGGGCTACTGATAGCCAGCGACAGGTGATCCAAAAAGCCGCCCCGGGAAACCGGGGCGGCTTTTTTGTGCCCTGTGAACCAGATCCCAATGGCAGGACAAAGGTTTTGCCCCACTGCGGATTCACCGGGATCATGGCCGCTTCAGCTCACCGGTTTCAGGAATTGAAGCGGCAATGATCAAGATAGGTATAGGTTCCAGGACCTCCACCGGCGGCGCAGTGATCGAAGGCAACCCGGGCATCCAGTTTGATGGACTGGTAGCCAGCTCGGTCGGGCACAAGGCGACCTGCCCGAAATGCAAGAAGGGCGTCGGGCCCATAGTCGCGGTTGGTCCGCGCACCGTCATGCTGCCCGCCGGACCCGCCGCCCGCGCCGGTGACTACGTCGCCTGCGGTTGCCCCGCCGGCTCGAATACCCTGCTGCCGGACGGCACCATTCATATCGGCAGTCAAAGCGGTTCAGCCGGCGTGATACAGCTGGCCGGTGGCATGGCTGTAAGCCAGCCGAGAAAGACCATTGACCGCATCTTCTGGTCATACAGCGAGGCCAAGGCGCCGGTAAACGATACGTCCCGATTCTATGTTGATCTCAACCTGCATGCCGAGACCACAGGCTATGAGCCAGGTGAAGAGGTGGAAATCGAGCTCGAAGGGGCGATCAACCGGGTGGTTACCGGTACGGTGCAGGAAGACGGAACGGTTTACATACCGGAAGTATTCAGAAACCACCGGTTGGAACTGGAGGGAGTTCTCTGATGACATTGCTGGTTGCTAGCGCAGGGAACACTTCCGTACGGCTAACCGTCAGGCGGCCGGCCTTTCGGGATGTATGGGATGCCTACGCGGAAGTGGGCAGGATGGGAGCGGCTGATGTCTACCAGCTGGTTGGCGGCGCAGTGGCGGAACTCTACCGCGAAAATCCAGCTGGATACGCCAATGCATGTGCCCTGCGGATGAGTCGCGGATTCAACTACGGTGGCTATGTCATACCCAGCGGCACTATCGTGCCAGGACGAAATATCTACCGGGTCAGGGGCAGCGATGAGATGGCCTACATCCTGCGCGTGAATGACCTGATTCAGTACGTCAAGCACAACTGGGGTTCCGCGGATCTGACGCTGTCTTCGTCGGAAGTCGGCAAACTGGTGGGGCGCAAGGGTCTTATCGTGATGGAAGTCTCCGGCTGGAGCGACGCAACCGGTCACGTAACGCTGTGGGACGGGATGCAGAGCGGCGATGGCACCTCTTATCATGATCCGGACAGCGGCAGTTACGGTGGTCGGGTGTCCCTGACGAGAATCCTTTACTGGGAGCTGAAATGAGATATCTGCTCTTTGTCATTGCATTGGCGTTCGCCACAACAGCCTGTACCGCGTCCACGGACGACGTGGCGCATGCCCGCCGGATGCTGAGCCATTATGCGCTGGCCAGCTGCCTGGCAGACGCCTATCCCTCGGAGCCGGGATTCACCGAGGATGCGCAGGCGGCTGTCGGCGCTTATCACTTTCTGGGGCAAGGCGCTCACCGCATCGTGCAGGACGAGGATACCCTGGAGGTGCTGCATGATCCCTATGCCGCGGTAAGGGAATACATTCTGCGGCAGGCGGCCGCCGAACCGGCAGTCATGAAGCAGGGCGGTGACAATGCATTCGCCAGTTGCCTGCAGGTGCTGTCCTCGTCTGAGTTCGAGACGCTGGTGCGGGATCAGGACAGCTATATCGACAGGCCGGACTGAATCGCTCCCGGCGCTGCTCATGCATCCCAGGCCAGCCGTATTCCGCTGAACTGCCAGCGCGCCCAGGGCGGGAAGAAGTTGCGATAGCTCGGGCGGCTGTGGCCGGGCGGGGTGGCCAGGGAGCCACCGCGCAGGACCATCTGGTTGATCATGAACTTGCCGTTGTACTCGCCCACCGCGCCGGCCGCCGGACGGAAGCCGGGGTAGGGCAGGTAGGCGCTGTTGCACCATTGCCAGACTTCATCATGCAGCCCCTCCACTTCAGTGCTCCGAGTGGCGGCATGTTCCCATTCCGCTTCGGTTGGCAGACGGGCACCGGCCCAGCGGGCGAAGGCGTCCGCCTCGTAGAAGCTGACATGGCTCAGAGTCGCCGCCGGCTCCATGGCCATCGGCCCGTGCAGGGTGAAGACCTGCCAGCCCTCGTCCCCATGCTGCCAGTACAGCGGGGCTTGCCAGCCTCCTTCACAGACCGCGTCCCACCCGTCTGACAGCCAGAGCTCGGGGCGTTGATAACCGCCGTCGAGCATGAACTCCAGATATTCCACATTGGTGACGTTGCGGCTGGCCAGTGCAAAGGGCTCCAGCCACACGCGGTGGCGGGGCGTTTCATTGTCATAGCAGAAGCCCGCTCCGGTATGGCCCACTTCCACCAGACCGCCGGGCAGCGGCAGTCGCCGGGGCGCATGGCGGTTGTGTTCGGGCATCGCCGGGTCCGGGCCGCTCGGCCGCCAGGCGGGAAGCAGGGGATTGCAGGAGAAGTGATGCTTGAGGTCGGTGAGCAGCAGTTCCTGATGCTGCTGTTCATGATTGAGCCCCAGTTCGACCAGCGCCAGTGCGTCCGCACCGAGCTGGTTGTCCGCCAGCAGCTCGCTCAGGTGCCGGTCGACATGTTCCCGGTATGCGAGCACCTGTTCCAGGGACGGGCGGGACAGCAGCCCGCGCTGTGGGCGTGCATGGCGCGGCCCGATGCCTACGTAGTAGGAATTGAACAGCACCGCGTAGGCAGGGTTGAAGGCCGCTACCGGGGTGGGCAGGCGCAGCAGGATGAAGGTCTCGAAGAACCAGCTGGTATGGGCCAGGTGCCATTTGACCGGGCTGGCCTCGGGCATCGACTGGAGCTGGCAGTCCTCGGCACTGAGCCCCTCGGCCAATGCCAGGCTGTGCCGGCGTATGCCCTGGTAGCGCTGAACAAGCTCATCGCCCGCAGCCGTGGTCGCCGGTTGCCGGCTCATGCGTCGGGCTCCGCGAGGAAGATGCCGAACCAGCCACGGGCATCGGTCCACATCTGCTGACGGGGGAAGCCGGCTTCTGCCAGCAGCAGGCCGAAGCCGGCGGGGGTGTACTTGTGCGAGTGTTCGGTAATGATGTACTCGCCGCGGCGAAACTGGCGAACGGCCGAGTTGCCCAGCCGCACGGTCTGCGGGCGGGTGGCGATCAGGCGCATCTCGATGCGGCTGTTCCGGGCGTCATAGACAGCACTGTGCTCGAAGGCGTCGGGATTGAAGTTGGCCTGCAGCAGTCGGTTGACCACCCGCAGGACGTTGAGATTGAAAGCGGCGGTCAGTCCCTGGCTGTCATTGTAGGCCGCTTCCATTACCGGCAATGGCTTGACCAGATCCGCGCCGATCAGCAACTGGCCGCGCTGGCCGCAGTGCTCAAGGATACGCCGTAGCAATCGCAGGGCCTGATTGCGGTCGAAGTTGCCGATGGAGGATCCGGGGTAGAAGAATACCGGCGGGCTGTCCGCGTCTTCGGCGAGCAGGTCCTTCAGGTCAAGACGGCGGGTGAAGTCGCTGACCACGCCCACGCATTCGAGGTCGGGGTAGCCGTCGGCAATATTGGCCAGGCAGGCACGGATGTAGTCGCCGGCGATATCCACCCCGATCACCCGGGACGGGCTGAAATGCTGCAGCCAGCTGCGGGTCTTGCTGCAGTCGCCGCAGCCCAGATCGACCCATTGCGCCTGCGGGCGCAGGGCGGCGCTGATCTCGCCGGCGTAGTGCCGGAGGATACCGGCCTCGGTGCGGGTGGGATAGTACTCTTCCAGCTCGCACAGCCGGGTGAACAGCTGGCAGCCGATCTCATCGTAGAAGAACTTGGGGTTGATGCTGGCCTGGGATTGCATTAGGCCGTCGAGCAGTTGTTGTTTTTCTTTCGCCTGATCCGGTGGCAGCAGGTTTTCCAGACGGGGTAAGGGCGTGGCTGTATTCACGGCGACTCCGGTGGTTGAGGCTCCCACTGAGTCTGGCACAGCGGGCCGGGTCTGCCATGCGCATTGACGGACGGGCATCCGATGGGCGGACGCCCGTGATGAATCTCAGTCGGCGTTCTCCGCCACCTGCCGGATCAGTTTGAACAGCTTGCGTGATGCCGCCGGCGGCTTGTTCTCCGCTGCTTCCTTCTGGGCCTGGCGTACCAGTTGGCGAATGGTCTGGCGGTCGGCGTCAGGGTAGGCGGCGATGAAGGCTTCCTGCTCCTCGGGGCTGCCGGTCAGCAGGCGGTCACGCCAGCGCTCGAGCTGGTGGAAATACTGGGCGTGGGCCTGGCTGCTGCTGTCCAGGCGCTCGACATAGGCCTGAATGGCCTCGAGATCGGGTTGCTCGCGCATCAATTTCCCAACAAAGCTGAGGTGGCGCTTGAGCGCACCGCGAGCGGTGTGGCGGTGGGCCTCTTCCAGTGCGGCACGGAGCTTGTCGGTCAGCGGCAGCTTCTCCAGCTGCGCGGGTTTGAGCTCAACCAGGCGGCGCCCCAGTTCCTGATAGGCCTGCATCTCGCGCTTGACCTGGCTCTTGCTTTTCTCTTCGTCCTGCGGACCGTCATGCTCTTCAGGAAATTCTGTCATGGTTGCTGCCTGTCTGCCGCTACTGATCAAGGCGACATGATACCCGTTCACAGGCTGGCTGTCCGGGGTACAATGACCGGCAACAAGGAGATCACATGAGCCAACAGCTTTCCGAACAGCAATTCGAGGATCCCCGGGCCCTGCGTCAGATGCTTGAGCAGCGGGTCGCCTTCATCCTGGACGAGGCCTCGCGCCAGGGCGCAGATGCCTGCGAAGTGGCGGTGAGCCAGAACACCGGCCTGTCGGTGGGTGTGCGCCAGGGTGAGGTCGAGACCGTGGAGCTCAATCGCGATCAGGGCTTCGGCATCACCCTGTATCTGGACGGGCGCAAGGGGTCGGCCAGTACCTCGGATACCTCGGACGAGGCCATCCGCTCGACCGTAAGCGCTGCACTGGCCATCGCCCGCAACACGTCGGTGGATACCTGTGCCGGCCTGGCCGACGCCGAGCTGATGGCCAGGGATCTGCCGGATCTGGATCTCTATCATCCCTGGACCCTGACCGCCGAGCAGGCCATCGAGCGCGCGCTGGCCTGTGAGCGGGCGGCGCTGGAGCTGGATGGGCGGCTGAGCAGTGACAGTGCCAATATCAGCTCCCAGCAGGGCTGCCGGGTCTATGGCAACAGTCACGGTTTCATCGGCAGCTCACTGGGCTCCCGGCACAGCGCCTCCGCGGTGCTCATCGTCAACACCGAAGACGGCATGCAGCGGGATTATTGGTATACCGTGGATCGTCTGGCCGAGCGCCTGATGAGTCCCGAGGCCCTGGGGCGCAAGGCCGCCGAGCGCACCCTGGCGCGCATTGGTGCGCGGCCGGTGAACACGGCCCGGGTGCCCGTGCTGTTTGCCGCGGATCAGGCCGCCGGTCTGCTGGCGCAACTGGTGAATTCGATCTCCGGCGGCGCCGTCTATCGTCAGTCGACCTTCCTGCTCGATGCCATGGGGACGCAGATCTTTCCCGACTGGGTCACCATCGACGAGCGCCCGCACATGCTTCGGGCCCTGGGCAGTGCTGCCTTCGATGGCGACGGCCTGGCGACCCGCGAGCAGGCCTTCGTGCGCGACGGGGTACTGCAGAGCTGGGTGCTGAGCACCTACTCCGGGCGTCGGCTCAAGCTGCCGAGTACCGCCAATGCCGGAGGTGTGCACAACCTGCATATCAGCGCCAACGCCGGTGATCTGGCGGCGCTGCTGAAGGAAATGGGCACCGGCCTGCTGGTAACCGAGCTGATGGGGCAGGGCGTCAACGGCGTGACCGGCGACTACTCCCGTGGCGCCGGCGGTTTCTGGGTGGAGAACGGCGTGATCAGCCACCCGGTACGCGAAGTCACCATTGCCGGCAACCTGCGGGAGATGTTCCTCAACCTGCGCTGCGTGGGCTCGGATACCGAGCGGCGTGGCAACTACCTCACCGGCAGCTGGCTGGTGGATGGCATGACCGTCGGGGGTGCCTGAGGGCGCCGGAGCGTCGGCAGGCGTAGCGCGGGTGAGCTGCCCCCGTTACTCGCCTTCTTCGAAGTAGTTGTTGATCAGCCCTACCAGGTCGGCCATGGCCTGCTCGGCCTGCTCTCCGTCGCAGGTAATGCACACTTCGGTGCCCTTGCTGGCGGCCAGCATCATGACCTGCATGATGTTGGTGCCATCCACCATCTGCTGTTCCGAGCCGCCGATGCGCACGCTGCAGTTATGCCGCTTGGCAACATTGACGAACTTGGCGGCGGCACGGGCGTGCAGCCCCAGCTTGTTGATGATCTGGACGCGCTGGGTAATCTGGGTCATGGCAGGTCGCGGTGGCGGATCAGCAGGTTGGAGAAATTGTCGCTCAGATCCTGCACCAGGCGTTCGGCGATGTAAACCGAGCGGTGATGTCCACCGGTACAGCCAATGGCGATGCTCATGTAGCTGCGCTCACCGGCGGCGTAGCGGGGCAGCCACTTGTGCAGAAACTGGAAGATGTCCTGATACATCTCCTGCACATCGGGCTGGGCTTCCAGATAGTCGCGAATGGGTTCGTCCTTGCCACAGAAGGGGCGCAGATCGGGCTTCCAGTAGGGGTTGGGCAGGCAGCGCACATCGAACACCAGGTCCGCATCCACCGGCACACCACGTTTGAAGCCGAAGGACTGGATGAGGATGGAGGGCCCGTTGTTCTGACTGCTCAGCAGACGATGCTTGAGCTGGTCACGCAGCTGATAGAGGGTCAGGTGGCTGGTGTCGATCTTCAGGCTGGCCAGATCGATGATCGGCTCCAGCAGCTTGAGTTCGGCGGCGATGGCCTCGCCCAGTGACAGGTTGCCATCGGTCAGCGGATGCTTGCGGCGGGTCTCGGAGAAGCGCTTGATCAGCACCTCGTCGGTAGCAGCCAGGAACAGCACATCGCAGGTGATGCCCGCATCCCGGACCTGCTTGAGCAATTCCGGGAAACGTTTCAGGTCACTGGGCAGGTTGCGCGCATCGATACTGATGGCCACCTTGGGCAGGCTCAGATCGGTGTTCTGGGCCTGGCGGGCCAGCTCGGGGAGCAGGCCGGCAGGCAGGTTGTCGATGCAATAGAAGCCGTTGTCTTCCAGCAGATGCAGGGCAGTACTCTTGCCCGAGCCGGAGCGGCCGCTGACCACCACAAGTCGCACGGCGATCAGGCTCCGCTGTCGTTGACCATGATCTGGTACAGAGTCTGGGCATCCGGTGCCCGGCGCAGTGCTTCGCGCAACTCTTCCTGATCCAGCCGTTCAGCCAGGGTCTTGAGAATCTGCAGGTGTTGTTCGGTCGCTTCGTGCGGTACCAGAAGAACGAAAATCAGATCGACCGGCGCTCCGTCCAGGGAGTCGAAATCGATCTCGCTGCTCAGCTGGAGCAGTGCGCCGACGGCTTCGGTGCACTGTTCCAGACGGCAGTGGGGAATGGCAATACCGTTGCCGAAGCCTGTTGAGCCGAGTTTTTCCCGGGCCAGCAGGCTTTCATATATGGCATCGGCATCCAGTGGGGTGTGCTGGGCAATCAGATTGCCGATCAGCTCCAGCACACGCTTCTTGGAGCCCCCGTCGACACCGGCAAAGGTGAGTTCGGGGGACAGGATCTGTTTTATCAGCATGTTGTGTCGGCTTGTGTTCTTATCGGTCGTTGACTCCCTGCTGTCGACCGATGTTCTTTTCCTTGTGCTTGATCAGCTGTCGGTCAAGACGGTCGACCAGCAGGTCGATGGCGGCATACATGTCGGTGTGTTCGGCTTCGGCAACCAGGTCGGTTCCGGCCACGTGCAGGGTACCTTCGGCTTTCTGTTGCAGTTTGTCTACCTCGAGGGTGACCTGGGCGCTGATGATCTTGTCGAAGTGGCGCTCCAGACGTGACATCTTTTCGGTCACGTAGTCACGCAGGGCATCGGTTACATCAAGTTGGAGACCGGTAATTTTCAGTTGCATAACACTTCTCCTGTTCGGCTTTGTGAAGCGGGAATCGATCCTGCTGACTCCCATGGTGCCACCTACTTCTCTCGCGTTCCTTGACTCAGGTCGGGTCAGACCAGCCTTTTGCGCTCGCTGGAGGATGCAATGTTCAGCGACTCGCGGTATTTGGCGATGGTCCGGCGTGCCACTTGTATGCCTTGTTCCTCAAGTAAACCAGCGATCTTGCTGTCACTCAATGGTTTCTTGGGGTTTTCTTCGGCCACCAGCTTCTTGATCAGGGCGCGAATCGCGGTGGAGGAAACCTCGCCGCTGTCACCGCTGACGTGGCTGGAGAAGAAGTACTTGAGCTCGTAGATCCCCCGCGGGGTATGCATGTATTTCTGCGTGGTGACCCGGGAGATGGTGGACTCGTGCATGCCCACCGCCTCGGCGATGTCCGCCAGCACCAGGGGCTTCATCGCCACCTCGCCGTGTTCCAGAAAGCCGCGCTGATGTTCGACGATCTGGGTTGCCACCTTGAGCAGGGTCTCGTTGCGGCTCTGCAGGCTCTTGATGAACCAGCGGGCCTCCTGCAGGTGGTTGCGCAGGTAGGTGTTGTCCTCGCTGCTGTCGGCGCGCTTGACCAGGGCGGCGTAGTGGGTGTTGACCCGCACGCGGGGGGCGGCCTCCTGGTTCAGCTCGACGATCCAGCTGTTGTGATCCCGGCGCACGATCACGTCGGGAATCACGTATTCGGCGTCGCCCGAGGCTATCTCGCCGCCGGGGCGCGGATTGAGCGACTGGATGAGTTCGATCACCTGGCGCAGCTGATCTTCCTTGAGCCGGGTGCGGCGCATCAGCTGGGCGAAGTCGCGGCTGCCCAGCAGCTCCAGATAATCGCGCACCACGCGCTTGGCCTGCTCCAGCATGGGGGTGTCATCGGGCAGCTGGCACAGTTGCAGATGCAGACACTCGCTCAGGTTGCGTGCACCGACGCCGACCGGTTCCAGCTGCTGGATGCGGTGCAGGACCATCTCGATCTCGTCGAGCTCGACGCCCAGCTCCGGGTCCAGCGAGGCCTGGATATCCTCGAGGGTTTCTTCCAGGTAGCCGTCGGCATTGATGCCGTCGATCAGGGCGACGGCGATCTGGTAATCGGTTTCCGACAGGGGCAGCAGGTTGACCTGCCATTCCAGGTGGCTCTGCAGGGTTTCGCCGCTGCTGGTGCGCGAGGTGAAGTCCCAGTCGTCATCGTTGTTGCTGGGCAGGGAGCTGGCCGAGGTCTGGTAGATGTCCTCCCAGTTCGTGTCCACCGACAGTTCGCTGGGGATCTGCTCGTTCCAGTTGCCTTCCTCCTCGCCATGGTTGTGATCGAGGACTTCCAGGGTGACGGGCTCGGGCAGGGCAGTGGCGGTGATGTCCTCATCACCGTTGCCATTGCTGGCGGTCTCGCTGGCACTTGCAGTGAAATCATCATCGCCGTCGTCGGCCATCTCCAGCATGGGATTGGCTTCCAGCGCCTCCTGCACCTCCTGCTGGAGATCCAGACTGGACAGCTGAAGTAAGCGGATAGCCTGCTGCAGCTGAGGGGTCATGGTCAGCTGCTGGCCCATCTTCAGGACAAGCGTTGGTTTCATGCTTCTGCGGACTACCTTGTGTGCTCAAACCATTGAGGAATAAAAGAAATCCTCCTTAGCATGCCCGAAATCCACCGGCTTTTACAGACGGAAGGCATGGCCCAGATATACATCGCGCACCGTCTGGTTGGCCAGTACGGTTTCGGCGTCACCCTCGGCGATGATGTGGCCGTCATTGACTATGTAGGCCTTGTCGCAGATATCCAGCGTCTCGCGCACGTTATGGTCGGTGATCAGCACACCGATGCCCTTGTCCTTGAGATGCTCGATGATCTGCTTGATATCGTTCACCGATATCGGGTCCACCCCGGCAAAGGGCTCGTCCAGCAGGATGAATTGCGGATCTGTGGCCAGCGCCCGGGCAATCTCGGCCCGTCGACGCTCGCCACCGGACAGGCTCATCCCCAGGCTGTCACGCAGATGGTGGATATGGAATTCACGCAGCAGCGAATCCAGCTTGCCCTCGCGGCCCTTCTGGTTGAGGTCCTTGCGCGTCTGCAGGATGGCCATGATGTTGTCCGCCACGCTGAGCTTGCGGAAGATCGAGGCCTCCTGCGGCAGATAGCCGATGCCGCCCCGTGCCCGCCCGTGCATGGGGAGATGGGTGACATCCTGGCCATTGATCAGGATATTGCCGCGGTCGGCCCGGACGAGGCCGACGATCATGTAGAAGCAGGTAGTCTTGCCGGCGCCGTTGGGACCGAGCAGACCGACCACTTCGCCACTGTTGATCTGCAGCGAGACATCCTCGACCACGCGGCGGGATTTGTAGGACTTGGCCAGATGGCGGGCTTCAAGTTTCGTCGTCATTGCTCACCGGCTCGGTACGTTTACGGGGCTGGATGACAATCTCGATACGCTCGGCCGAATCACCTTCCTCGGCGATGGCGCGCCCGGCGTCCACGACCTGACGCTGGATGTCGTAGTTGACCCGCTGCCCCTGGAAGGTGTTGCCGGCCTGCTCGAGGAAGGCATTCTGGATCAGCACCACCCGCTCGGTGTCGGCATGGTATTCGATGGTCTGGGCGCGGGCATCCACCTGCTTGCCACCGGCGGGGGTCTGGCGGAAGGTTGCCGGGGAGCCGTTGGACACCAGCTTCTGCACTTCCCCGGCATTGTCCAGGGTCAGGGTGACCCGGGCACCGGTCAGACGCATGCTGCCCTGGGTGATGATCACGTTGCCGGTGTAGATGGCGACATTCTTGCGGTCATCCAGTGTGGCGCTGTCGGCCTGGATGCGGATCGGCTGGCTGGAGTCGCTCGACTGTGCGATTGCAGGGGCCGCGATGCCGGTCAGCAGGGCAAGAAACAGAACTCTAATGCGCCTCATGTTCGCCTCGTACGTTGGACAGCAGCTCTATGCGGCCGTCATTGAAATAAGCCTTCATGCCGGTGGCGGTGGTGACGCCGCCGGCTTCGATTCTGACTGCCTGATCGGTTTCGGCGTAGTCCCGGCTGGGGAAAACGGTCAGCTCCGGGGTCGACAGGCGACGGGTGGTGCGGGGGTCGAGCTGCTGCTCGATGATGACGTTCTGGCTCAGCAGCACCTGGTCACCCTGGGAGGTTACCTCGCCATAGCGTGCGCGCAGCTGCCAGGGGGTCTGCTCCCCCTCACGGTAGTACTGAAGGCGGGGTTCGTCGAGCTCGGTGATGTCGCTGTTGACCTGATGGGTGGCCTTGTCACTGGTCAGCTCGTACACCGGCTGGCCCTGCTCGTTGAGCTGGCGGATGCGCGGGTTGTCCATGAAGAAGTCCGGCTGCAGCGGCGCCTGCACCTGCTGGGGCGCAAAGCCTTCGGGACGGATGTTCCAGTAACCCACGGCCAGCGCCAGCACCACCACCAGAATCAGCAGGGTGCCGGTTGTCAGATAGCGCGGGATCTTCACAGATACTCCGCCTGGGCGGCGTCCAGCGTGCCCTGGGCGCGCATGATCAGCTCGCAGAACTCCCTTGCGGCACCGGCGCCGCCGGCCTTCAGGGTGACGCCGTGGGCGTGCTGGCGCACGAAATCATCGGCGCTGGCCACGGCCATGCCCAGACCCACCCGGCGGATCACCGGCAGGTCCGGGAGGTCATCGCCGAGGAAGGCGATCTCATCCAGTTCCACCGGTACTTTCTCACGCAGCTCGGCCAGCGCGGTGAGCTTGTCCTCGCGACCCTGGATCAGGTGCTGGATACCCAGGTTGGCGGCCCGGCGCTCGACCAGCGGCGAGTTGCGGCCGCTGATGATCGCGGTCTGCACGCCGGAGGCAATCAGCATCTTGATGCCGTGACCGTCCAGGGTGTTGAAGGATTTGAATTCGGTGCCGTCGGGCATGAAATACAGTCGGCCGTCGGTCAGCACGCCGTCGACGTCGAAGATTGCCAGGCGGATGTTGCGGGCCCGTTCCAGCAGGGTCAGTTCGGTTGTCATACTACCCCCGCGCGCAGCAGGTCATGCATGTTCAGGGCGCCGACCGGCAGGCCCTGGTCGTCGATCACGAAAAGGCCGCTGATCTTGCTGTCCTCCATGATCTTCAGCGCCTCGGCGGCGAGCATGCCCTGGCCTATGGTCTTGCAGCCCCGGGTCATGACCTGCTCGATGTGCGCATTGCGGATATCGATGTCCTGATCGAGGGTGCGGCGCAGGTCGCCGTCAGTGAAGATGCCGATGAGCTTGCCGGCGCCGTCGGTCACGCCGGTCAGGCCCAGGCCCTTGCGGGTCATTTCCAGCAGGGCGTCGCGTAGCGGTGTCTGCGGTGTCACCAGCGGCATTTGCTCGCCACTGTGCATGATGTCGTCTACCAGCAACAGCAGGCGTCGACCGAGGCTGCCGCCAGGGTGCGAGAAGGCGAAGTCCTCGGCACTGAAACCGCGGGCCTCGAGCAGAGCGATGGCCAGCGCATCACCCATCACCAGTGCGGTGGTGGTGCTGGAGGTGGGGGCCAGGTTCAGCGGGCAGGCCTCCTGCTCGACGCCGGTATCGAGGTTGGCGACGGCGGCGCGGGCCAGGGTGGAGTCGGGGTTGCCGGTGATGCTGATCAGCGGGATGCCCAAGCGCTTGATCAGCGGCAGCAGGGTGACCACCTCGGCGGTGTTGCCGGAGTTGGACAGGGCGATGACCACGTCCTGGGCGGTGATCATGCCCATGTCGCCGTGGCTGGCTTCGCCCGGATGCACGAAGAACGCCGGAGAGCCGGTGCTGGCCAGGGTGGCGGCGATCTTGCGGCCGATATGGCCGGACTTGCCCATACCCGTCACCACGATACGCCCCGGACACTGGATCAGCGTTGCACAGGCGCGGTCGAAGTCGCCTTCCAGCCGGTTCAGCAGGCTGTCGACGGCGTCGCGTTCCATGGCAATGGTGCGGCGGGCGGAGCGGGTGTAGTCGAATTCGGGCATGGTTCCTGATTTCTCTGGCAGTCAAGCGGGCAAGTATAGCGCCATGTATCGCTCAACTCATCACTGGCGTGTGTCGGGTTGGCGAGTGGACGAGCTGGTGCTCGTCCCTCCCGGGCTGCAGGCGTAGCGCGGGTGCGCTACACCCCGGACGTGCCAGCCCTCATCCCCGTAGGAGCACCCGCCCCGGGTGCGAAGGGTGCCTGCCGGTTCGCACCGAGGCGGTGCTCCTACAAAAAAGCCGGTCAACCTCCCTCCCTCGGTAGGAGCACCCGTCCCGGGTGCGAAGGGTGCCTGTCCGGTTCGCACCGAGGCGGTGCTCCTACAAAAGGGCGGTCAACCTCCCTCCCTCGGTAGGAGCACCCGCCCCGGGTGCGAAGGGTGCCTGCCCGGTTCGCACCGAGGCGGTGCTCCTACAACAAAGCCGGTCAACCTCTCCCCGGGTGCGAAGGGTGCGGCGCGGATGCCCGCCGACAAAACTTCCTCCAGCAAGGTCTCCACGTTGATGCTCGAACCTCATCGGGAGAACTGATATATTAGCGCGTTCACTTTTTCCGTCGTCCTGCCGGCCAACAGGTAAGGCTACCTATAAACATGCTCGAAACAGATGACTTCATCGTCGATTTGCAGCAAGTGACCTTTCGTCGCGGCGAGCGGGTGATCTTCAACAACGTTGATATCCGCATACCCCGGGGCAAGATCACCGGCATCATGGGCCCGTCCGGCTGTGGCAAGACCACCTTGCTGCGCCTGATCGGTGCCCAGCTGCGTCCGGAAAACGGCCGGATTCTGGTCAACGGCCAGAATATCCCCGAGCTGGGCCGTGAAGAGCTCTTCAGTGCACGGCAGCACATGGGCATGCTGTTCCAGAGCGGTGCCCTGTTCACCGATCTGAACGTGTTCGAGAACGTGGCCTTCCCGCTGCGGGTACACACCAAGCTGCCGGAAGACATGATCCGCGACATCGTGCTGCTCAAGCTGCAGGCCGTGGGACTGCGTGGCGCCATCGAGCTGATGCCCGATGAGCTGTCCGGTGGCATGAAGCGGCGCGTGGCCCTGGCCCGGGCAATCGCCCTGGACCCGGAGCTGATGATGTACGACGAGCCCTTCGTCGGTCAGGACCCGATTTCCATGGGTGTGCTGGTGCGCCTGATCCGTCTGCTCAACGATGCGCTGGGGCTGACCAGCATAGTGGTGTCCCACGACCTGGCGGAAACCGCCAGCATTGCCGACTATCTCTATGTGGTCGGTGACGGCCAGGTGCTCGGTCACGGCAGGCCCGACGATCTGATGAATTCGGATAACCCGCGCATCCGGCAGTTCATGCAGGGCGAGCCGGACGGTCCGGTGCCTTTCCATTTCCCGGCGCCGGATTATGTGGATGACCTGCTGCAGAAGGAGCGCAGACGATGAACGGTGTTGTGGATCGGGTCGCCTCCCTGGGTCGTATCGGCCTGGATGTGATCGCGGCGATCGGGCGCTCCGGCATATTCCTGTTCCAGGCGCTGGCTGGCCGCTCGCGTTACGGCAACGGCTTTTCCCTGCTGGTCAAGCAGCTGTACGCCCTGGGCGTGCTGTCACTGGCGATCATCATTGTCTCCGGCATCTTCATCGGCATGGTGCTGGCGCTGCAGGGCTACAACATCCTCAAGGATTACGGCTCGGAGCAGGCGGTCGGCCAGATGGTTGCCCTGACGCTGCTGCGCGAGCTGGGGCCAGTGGTCACCGCGCTGCTGTTTGCCGGTCGCGCCGGTTCCGCCCTGACTGCCGAGATCGGCCTGATGAAGGCCACCGAGCAGCTGTCGAGCCTGGAGATGATCGGCGTTGACCCGCTCAAGTACATCATTGCCCCGCGCCTGTGGGCCGGCTTCATTGCCATGCCGCTGCTGGCGCTGATCTTCTGCGTGGTCGGCATCTGGGGGGGCGCCATGGTGGCGGTGGACTGGCTGGGTGTCTACTCCGGCTCCTACTGGGCCAACATGCAGAACTCGGTGGAATTCAGCCACGATGTGTTCAACGGCATGATCAAGGCCGTCGTGTTTGCCGTGGTGGTGACCTGGATTGCAGTGTTCCAGGGCTATGACTGTGAACCCACCTCCGAAGGTATCAGCCGGGCAACCACCCGTACCGTTGTCTATGCATCCCTGGCCGTGCTCGGCCTGGACTTCATACTTACCGCGTTGATGTTTTGATCTGCCAAGGAATTGACCATGCGCACCCGTACACTGGAACTGACCGTCGGCCTGTTTATCCTGGCTGGATTGCTCGCGCTGCTGATACTGGCACTGCGGGTCAGCGGCCTGACGCTGAGCACCAACGGCGATACCTATACCGTCTATGCCCACTTCGACAACGTGTCCGGCCTGACCTCCCGGTCCAAGGTGACCATGGCCGGTGTGACCATTGGCCAGGTCAAGCGCATCACCTTTGACAAGAACCGGTATACCGGTCTGGTGGAAATGGCGATCAACTCCGATGTGGACACCCTGCCGGCGGACAGCACGGCTTCCATCGTGACGGCAGGTCTGCTGGGGGAAAAATACATCGGCATCTCCGTCGGCGGGGATGACCTGGTGCTGGGCGATGGCGACGAGATCGTCGACACCCAATCGGCACTGGTGCTGGAAGAGCTGATCGGTCGCTTCCTGCTCAATACCGTCAGCAAAGACGATTAACGGGAGTACAACATGCGTAGATTCATGACTTGGGCGCTGGCTCTGCTGATCAGTGCACCGCTGCTGGTCCAGGCCGCAGCCCAGACCCCTCATCAGGTTGTCGAGGACACCTCGGTGCGGGTCATGGAGACCCTCAATGCCAACCGCGAGCTGTACAAGCAGGACGCCGACGCCTTCTACAACGGCCTGAACGAAATCATGGAGCCGGTGGTGGACTTCCAGGGCATCGCCCGCAGCGTGATGACCGTGCGTTACAGCCGCAGTGCCACACCCGAGCAGATGGACCGCTTCATCGAGACCTTCAAGCGCAGCATGGTCGAGTTTTACGGCAATGCTCTGCTCGAGTTCGACGGCGGCAGCATCACCGTACTGCCCCCGGCCCGTGGCGCCCAGCAGACCGAGGAGCGTGCCAGCGTGAACATGGAAGTGCGGTCCAACAGCGGCAACGTCTACCCGGTGACCTACACCATGGCCAACGTCGACGGGCAGTGGAAAGTGCGTAACGTCATCGTCGAAGGCATCAACATCGGCCTGCTGTTCCGCGACCAGTTCGCCCAGGCCATGCAGGCCCACCGCAACAACCTGGATGCCGTCATCGACAGCTGGGGCAGTGTGGTCGCCGAATCCCGAGAAGTGGTGGAAAAAGAGGTCAGCGAGTGAGCCCCAGCGTGCAGCTTGAAGGGCAGCGCCTGCGGTTGGCCGGTGATCTGGACTTTGCCAGCGCCGGGGCACTGCGCGAGCAGCTGACCGCACTCATTGCCGGCAGCGCCGGCCAGACGCTGATCCTGGATCTGTCTGCGGTCAGTCGCAGCAACAGTGTCGGTCTGTCGCTGCTGCTTTCCGCCGCCCGCAGTGCGGAAGAACACAAGGTGGACCTGCACACCTCAGGCCTGCCCTCGGGCCTGCTGAGCATGGCCCGCGTATGCGGACTGGACGACTGGCTGCAGAAGCTGAGCGTCGAGCCGCTGGATTTGAAGGAGACACCCCATGCAACCCCATGAAGTGAAAGATCTGATCGAGCGGCAACTGCCGGGGGTTCAGGTGGAGGTGGCCGGTGAAGGCTGTAACTTCCAGCTGATCCTGATCAGCGATGAACTGGCTGCCCTGTCGCCGGTCAAGCGTCAGCAGCAGATCTATGCTCTGCTCAACGAGCCCATTGCCGATGGCCGCATCCATGCGGTTACCATGAAATTCTTTACCCGTGACGCCTGGGCCGATCGCACCTGAGCGAGCCTGAACAAGAGAGTCGTATGGACAAACTGATGATCACCGGCGGTAACCGCCTGGATGGGGAAATTCGCATTTCCGGGGCGAAGAACTCCGCACTGCCGATTCTCGCTGCTACCCTGCTGGCCGATGACGCCGTCACCATTGCCAACCTGCCGCACCTGCACGACATCACCACCATGATCGAGCTCTTCGGGCGCATGGGTGTGCAGCCAGTGGTGGGCGACAAGCTGAATATCGAGATCAACCCGACCAGCATCACCACTCTGGTAGCGCCCTACGAACTGGTCAAGACCATGCGCGCCTCTATCCTGGTGCTGGGTCCCATGGTGGCCCACTTCGGCTACGCCGAGGTGGCCCTGCCGGGCGGCTGCGCCATCGGCTCGCGGCCGGTGGATCTGCATATCCGCGGCCTCGAAGCCATGGGTGCGGAAATCACCGTCGACGGTGGCTACATCAAGGCCCGGGCGCCGCAAGGTGGGCTGCGCGGTGCACACTACTCCTTTGACACCATCAGCGTCACCGGCACCGAGAACATTCTCATGGCTGCCACTCTGGCCAAGGGGCAGACCGTCATCTCCAACGCCGCCCGCGAGCCCGAGGTAGTAGACCTGGCCGAATGCCTGATTGCCATGGGCGCACAGATCCGCGGCCACGGCACCGACACCATCACCATCGATGGCGTCGATCGCCTGCACGGTGCTCACTACTCGGTGATGCCCGACCGAATCGAAACCGGTACCTTCCTGGTCGCCGGCGCGGTCACCCGTGGGCGCGTACGGCTGAAGGACACCGATCCCGGTACCATGGAAGCGGTACTGCTCAAGCTGGAAGAAGCCGGTGCGCAGATCGAAACCGGCAAGAACTGGGTCGGACTGGACATGAAGGGCAATCGCCCGAAGGCGGTCAACCTGCGCACCGCGCCCTATCCGGCGTTCCCCACGGACATGCAGGCTCAGTTCATGGCCATGAATGCTGTGGCTGAGGGCACCGGCACCGTGATCGAGACGGTGTTCGAAAACCGCTTCATGCACGTGCAGGAAATGCGCCGCATGGGCGCCCAGATCCAGGTCGAGGGCAATACCGCCATCGTTACCGGGGTCGACCGGCTCAAGGGCGCTCCGGTCATGGCGACCGACCTGCGGGCCTCCGCCAGCCTGGTGATCGCCGGCCTGTGGGCCGATGGCGATACTCTGGTCGACCGCATCTACCACATAGATCGCGGTTACGAATGCATCGAGGAAAAACTGCAGATGCTGGGTGCCAGCATCCGCCGCGTTTCCGCCTGAGAGAAGACACATGAGTAACAGCCTGACCATTGCCCTGTCCAAGGGTCGCATCCTGGATGACACTCTGCCGCTGCTGAAGCTGGCCGGCATCGAGCCGGTGGAGGATCTGAACAAGAGCCGCAAGCTGATCTTCGGTACTACCGATCCGGGCGTGCGCCTTCTGATCGTGCGTGCCACCGATGTCCCCACCTACGTGGAGCAGGGCGCGGCGGACCTGGGCGTGGCCGGCAAGGATGTGCTCATGGAGTACGGCAGCAGGGGGCTGTACGAGCCGCTGGATCTGAAGATTGCCAACTGCAAGCTGATGACGGCCGGCCCGGTGAACACTCCCGAGCCCAAGGGTCGGCTGCGGGTAGCGACCAAGTTCGTCAATGTCGCTCGGCGCTACTACGCTGCGCAGGGTCGCCAGGTCGAGGTGATCAAGCTGTATGGCTCCATGGAGCTGGCCCCGCTGGTGGGTCTGGCGGACAAGATCATCGACGTTGTGGATACCGGCAACACCCTGCGCGCCAATGGTCTGGAGCCGCAGGAGCTGATTGCCGAGATCAGCTCCCGGCTGGTCGTCAACAAGGCCTCCATGAAGCTGAAGCACGCCCGCATCCAGGCACTGATCAACCTGCTGACCGAGGCCGTCGAGCGTCGGGCCAGCTGAACGCACCACCCTTAATATCTTTGTGAGGAACGCACCATGAGCACGCCGTTGAAAATCACCCGTCTGGACACCAACCAGGCCGATTTCAACCATCATCTCGATGGGCTGCTGGCGTGGGAAGGTGTGTCGGACAAGGCAGTGAACGAGCGCGTCGACGAGATCATCGCCGCGGTCCGCCAGCGCGGCGACGCGGCGGTGGTCGAATATACCGCCCGCTTCGATGGGCTGGATGTTGCCGACATGGCCGCCCTGACTCTGAATCGCGCCCGCCTGGAACAGGCCTTGGAGCGCATTACCGCCGAGCAGCGCCAGGCGCTGGAAGTGGCTGCCGAAAGGGTGCGTCTGTACCACGAACACCAGCGTCAGGATTCCTGGCGCTATACCGAGGCCGACGGCACCGTGCTCGGCCAGCAGGTCACTCCGCTGGATCGGGTCGGGCTCTACGTTCCCGGCGGCAAGGCCTCCTATCCCTCATCGGTGCTGATGAACGCCATCCCGGCCAAGGTCGCCGGCGTGCCCGAGGTGGTCATGGTGGTGCCCACGCCCCGTGGGGAGATCAATGAACTGGTGCTGGCGGCTGCCTGCCTGGCTGGTGTCGACCGGGTATTCACCATAGGCGGTGCCCAGGCTGTGGCAGCCCTGGCCTACGGCACCGAGACAGTGCCCCGGGTGGACAAGATCGTCGGCCCCGGCAACATCTACGTGGCCACCGCCAAGCGCGCCGTATTCGGTCAGGTAGGCATCGACATGATCGCCGGTCCCTCGGAGATTCTGGTGATCTGTGACGGCCAGACCGACCCGGACTGGATTGCTATGGATCTGTTCTCCCAGGCCGAACACGACGAGGACGCCCAGTCCATTCTGCTGTGCCCGGACGCTGAATATCTGGACGCGGTGGAAGCCAGCCTGAACAGACTGCTGGGTACGCTGGAGCGCAGCGACATGGTCCGCGTATCCATCGAGAACCGTGGCGCGCTGATCAAGGTCGACAGCCTGGATCAGGCCTGCGAAGTCGCCAACCGTATCGCACCTGAGCACCTGGAGCTGTCCGTGGCCGACCCTGACGCAATGCTGCCGAAGATCCGTCATGCCGGCGCCATCTTCATGGGTCGCTACACCCCGGAAGCGCTGGGGGATTACTGTGCCGGTCCGAACCACGTGCTGCCCACCTCCGGCACCGCGCGGTTCTCCTCGCCGCTGGGCGTGTACGACTTCCAGAAGCGCTCTTCGGTGATCTTCTGCTCGCCGGCAGGGGCCTCCGAGCTGGCCAGAACCGCCTCCGTGCTGGCTCGCGGCGAAAGCCTCACCGCCCACGCGCGCAGCGCCGAATACAGAATCAAGCAGTAAGCTTCAAGCCGCAAGCTTCAAGCTGTAAGTTAAAACCAAATTATCACCGGAGCAGCTGACAGCTTGGAGCTGCTCCGAAGGAGCAACACGTGAGCCGTTTCTGGAGTCCCTTCGTCAAGGATCTGGTGCCCTATGTGCCGGGCGAGCAGCCCAGGCTGGACAACCTGGTCAAGCTGAACACCAACGAGAACCCCTACGGTCCGTCGCCGAAGGTGATCGAGGCCATCCGTGCCCAGCTGGATGACAGCCTGCGTCTCTATCCCGCTCCCAATGCCGATGACCTGAAGCAGGCGATTGCCGATTACCACGGTCTGGCCACCAGCCAGGTATTTGTCGGTAATGGCTCCGATGAAGTGTTGGCACATCTGTTCAATGGGCTGTTCCAGCACGGCAGACCGGTGCTGATGCCGGATATCAGCTACAGTTTCTACCCGGTGTACTGCAACCTCTACGGTATCGAGGCCAGAGCGCTGCCGCTGGATGACAACTTCCGCATCCGCGTGGAAGACTATCAGGGCGAGAACGGCGGCATCATCTTCCCCAACCCCAATGCGCCCACTGGCATTCTGCTGCCGCTGGACGGTATCGAGCAGATCCTCAAAGCCAACCCGGACTCGGTAGTGGTGGTGGATGAAGCCTATGTGGACTTCGGCGGCGAGAGCGCCATCGCCCTGGTGGATCGCTACCCGAACCTGCTGGTTACCCAGACCCTGTCCAAATCGCGCTCCCTGGCTGGCCTGCGGGTCGGCTTCGCAGTGGGGCATGCGGATCTGATCGAGGGGCTGGAGCGGATCAAGAACAGCTTCAACTCCTATCCGCTGGATCGGCTGGCCATCGCCGGCGCCGTTGCCGCCTTCGAGGACCAGGCCTGGTTCGAGAAGTGCTGCAAAGCCGTTACTGACAGTCGGGAGGAGCTGAGTACAGCGCTGACCGAGCGTGGCTTCGAGGTGCTGCCGTCAGCCGCCAACTTCGTACTGGCGCGCCATCCTGAGCGCGACGCCGGCGAGCTGGCAGCGAGCCTGCGCGAGAGAAGGGTGATAGTTCGCCACTTCCGCCAGCCGCGCATCGAACAGCACCTGCGCATCACCGTGGGCACGCCGGAGCAGAATCAGGCGCTGCTCGAGGCGTTGGACGCACTGCTGCAGGGCTGACCTGCAGCGCCGCAGACTCAGGAGCCGCTGAGGGTCGGCCGCACGCTGACCTCGGCGGTAAAGGACATGGGCTGCCCGTCGCGCAGCACTTCCAGGGTTACTGTCTCGCCGGGCTGGGTGCGCGCCACCACATTCATCGCCTGGCGGCCCGAGACCGCCGGCTCGCCATTGATGCTCAGAATCACATCTCCGGGGCGCAGACCGGCGGTCCAGGCCGGGCCGTTGCGATACAGGCCCGACACCACGATGCCCTTGGCCTGCATCAGGTTGAAGGATTCGGCCAGCTCGTCGGTCAAAGGCTGTACTTCGACCCCCAGCCAGCCGCGAATGACCCGGCCCTGCTGAATAACCTGCTCCATCACGTTCACCGCCAGTGGGGCAGGGATGGCGAAACCGATGCCCTGAGAGCCGCCGGACTGGGAGAAGATCGCGGTGTTGATGCCGATCAGTCGACCATAGGCATCGATCAGTGCGCCACCGGAGTTGCCCTGGTTGATGGCAGCATCGGTCTGGATGAAGTCTTCATAGGTGTTCAGGCCCAGCTGATTGCGACCCATGGCGCTGATGATGCCCTTGGTCACGGTCTGCCCGAGGCCGAAGGGGTTGCCGATTGCCAAAACCACGTCCCCGGTGCGCAGTTGTTCCGCCGGGCTCAGGGTGGCGACCGGCAGATTCGGCAGGTTGATCTTGAGGACGGCAATGTCGGTTTCCGGGTCGGTGCCGATGAGTTCGGCCAAGGCCTCGCGGCCGTCCTGCAGGGCAACCAGAATGCCATCGGCACCGGCTACCACGTGGTGGTTGGTGACCAGATAGCCGTCCTCGCGCAGAATGACCGCCGAGCCCAGGCTCGACTGGCGGCGGCCGGGCTCTGGGATGGGTGTGCCATAGTCGCCGAGGATCTGGCCATTGAGGCCGAAACTGGAACTGCGCGCGTCACGTCGAATCTGCTTGGTGGTATAGATATTGGCCACGCTGGGTGCAGCATGGCTTACGGCATCGCCATAGGACACCACGCCAACCGGCGCCACTATGGCGGGAGCGGCCGGTACGCCGGATTTGGCAGCGGGCAGACCAACGAGCTGGGGGAATTGCTGCACCAGCAGCGACGCCAGAAGCAGCCCGCATACCGCGGGCCAGCCTAATTCGCGCAGGAATACTTTCAAGTAGAGTACCTTCTCAATACCTGCCGAAAAGGCAGTGCTTCGCCATTATAGGGACATTCGGGTTAATGTGTGGTAAATCCAATGAGAATAGTTCCGAAAACTGATAATTCTCTTTTATTTCAATAAGGTAGATAAATGATGACAGCCTGTTCTGAACTTGTGGCCTACTGCAACAATCTCCTCGATTCCGCAGCTTTTCAGGATTACTGTCCGAATGGTTTGCAGGTTGAAGGGCGTCGCGACGTCAATCGGGTGGTCAGTGGTGTCACGGCCAGTCAGGCGCTCATCGACGCCGCCGCCGAGGCCGGCGCGGACCTGCTGCTGGTGCATCATGGCTACTTCTGGCGTGGCGAGGCGGCTCCCATCACCGGGCTGAAACAGCGTCGCATCCGCGCCCTGCTGGAACACGGCATCAACCTGGTCGCCTACCACCTGCCATTGGATGTGCATGCCAAGTTCGGCAACAACGTCCAGTTGGCCGAGCTGATGGGCTGGCGCATTACCGGTGGTCTGGAGCCGGCCAATCCGCGCTCGGTGGGACTGCAGGGCGAGCTGGTGGACGAGCTCAGTGGTGCTGAGCTGGCCGAGCAGATCGGCAGCCGGCTGAATCGGGAGCCCATGTTCATCGCCGGGCATGATCGTCCGATCAAGCGCGTTGCCTGGTGCACCGGCGCAGCTCAGGGTTATATCGAGAAAGCGGTGGCACTGGGAGTCGATGCCTTTGTTACCGGCGAGGTGTCCGAGCCGACCATCCATATCGCCCGCGAATGCGAAATCAACTTCTACGCGGCCGGGCATCACGCCACCGAGCGTTACGGCGTCAAGGCATTGGGTGAGCATCTGGCCGAGCACTTCGGTCTGGAACACCAGTTCATCGATATCGATAACCCGGTCTGAGCGCGGACGGAGAACCGCCCGCTGTGACTCCGATGAATATGCTTATAACCGAAAGGTATTGAAGGGCGCCTTATTATAAGAGGTGCCCTTTGCTACAATGCCGGCCTATTTTCTCGCCGCTTCAGTTCATCGTGAGTACCCCATGCTGGAAAAACTGACCCATCTGAAACAGCTGGAAGCCGAAAGCATCCACATCATCCGTGAGGTTGCCGCCGAGTTCCAGAACCCGGTAATGCTGTATTCCATCGGCAAGGACTCCGCCGTCATGCTGCATCTGGCACGCAAGGCCTTCTATCCCGGCCGCCTGCCATTCCCGGTGCTGCATGTAGACACCGGCTGGAAATTCCGCGAGATGTACAGCTTCCGCGAGCGCATGGTCAAGGAGATGGATCTGGACCTGCTGGTGCACATGAACCCCGAAGGGGTGGCGCAGGGCATCGGTCCCTTCACCCACGGCAGCGCGGTGCACACCGACGTGATGAAGACCCAGGGCCTGAAACAGGCGCTGGACAAGTACGGCTTCGATGCCGCCTTCGGCGGCGCCCGCCGTGACGAGGAAAAATCCCGCGCCAAGGAGCGGGTCTACTCCTTCCGTGACAAGCACCATCGCTGGGACCCGAAGAACCAGCGCCCTGAACTGTGGAACATCTACAACGGCAAGGTGCACAAGGGCGAGAGCATCCGCGTATTCCCCCTGTCCAACTGGACCGAGCTGGACATCTGGCAATACATCTATCTGGAAGGCATCCCGATCGTGCCCCTGTACTTCGCCGCCGAACGCCCGGTGGTCAAGCGTGACGGCACGCTGATCATGGTCGACGACGAGCGCATGCCGCTGAACCCCGGCGAAGTACCGGAAATGAAGATGGTGCGCTTCCGGACCCTGGGCTGCTACCCGCTGACCGGCGCCGTGGAATCCTCCGCCGCCACCCTGCCGGAAATCATCCAGGAAATGCTGCTGACCCGTACTTCCGAGCGCCAGGGCCGCGTGATCGATCACGATCAGGCCGGATCGATGGAAGAAAAGAAACGTCAGGGGTACTTCTAGCCGCGGGCGGCTGGAAGTAAGCGGCAAGCTTCAAGCTGTAAGCTTTAAGCGGAAATGCCTGGAGCTGACAGGGAGGTTGGCGTGGATTTTGAGCGGTTGGAGGTTTGGCGGCGGAGTAAGGATCTATCGGTGGAGTTGTATCGGGGGCTGTCGAGCTGCCTTGATTACGGCTTTCGGAACCAGCTGACCCGTTCGGGGTTGTCGGTGCCGAGCAATATCGCCGAAGGGATGGAGCGCTCTTCCGATGCAGAGAAGGCTTACTTTCTCAATGTTGCCAAGGGCTCCTGCGCCGAGTTGAGAACACAATTACTGATTGGCAAGGAAATCGGCTATCTCGATGCCGCCCTTGCAGATCGCTGGATTACAGAAGCCCGGGAGCTTTCCATGATGCTCGCCGGCCTCATTAAAAGAGTCAGCAAGTAAGCTTCAGGCTTCAGGCTGCAAGTGGTAAGCCCCAAGCGTTGTCAGCTTTTGGCTTGTCCTTGTGACTTTTGGCTTGTCGCTTGAAGCTTGCAGCTTGGAGCTTAGCGAAATGAGTCACCAATCTGATCTGATCAGCCAGGATATCCTGGCCTATCTGGGCCAGCATGAGCGCAAGGAACTGCTGCGTTTTCTGACCTGTGGCAACGTCGACGATGGCAAGAGCACCCTGATCGGGCGTCTGCTGCACGACTCCAAGATGATCTACGAAGATCACATGGAGGCCATCACCCGCGACTCGAAGAAGGTCGGCACCACCGGTGAGGAAGTGGATCTGGCGCTGCTGGTCGACGGCCTGCAGGCCGAGCGCGAGCAGGGCATCACCATCGACGTGGCCTACCGCTATTTCTCCACGGCCAAGCGCAAGTTCATCATCGCCGACACCCCCGGCCACGAGCAGTACACCCGCAACATGGCCACCGGTGCCTCCACCTGTGACCTGGCGATCATCCTGATCGACGCCCGCTACGGCGTGCAGAGCCAGACCCGTCGGCACAGCTTCATCGCCTCGCTGTTGGGCATCAAGCACATCGTCGTGGCGGTGAACAAGATGGACCTGCTGGACTTCGATCAGCAGGTATTCGACCGCATCTGCGCGGACTACAGCGAGTTTGCCAAGGGGCTGGAAACCCTGGCCGACAGCAGCATCCATTTCGTGCCGATCTCGGCGCTGAAGGGCGACAACGTGGTCAACCGCAGCGAGCGGTCCCCCTGGTATCAGGGCCCGGCGCTGATGGAGATCCTCGAGACCGTGGAAATCGCCGCCGACCGTGACCCCACCGACCTGCGCTTCCCGGTGCAGCTGGTCACCCGTCCGAACCTGAACTTCCGCGGCTTTGCCGGCACCATCGCCTCCGGCGTCGTGAACAAGGGCGATGAGCTGGTGGTGCTGCCCTCGGGCAAGACCAGCCGGGTCAAGTCCATCGTCACCTTCGACGGCGAGCTGGAAGTGGCCGGCGCCGGCCAGGCCGTGACCCTGACCCTGGAAGACGAGATCGACATTTCCCGTGGTGACATGCTCACCCACGTGGACAACCGCCCGCGCATCGCCGACCAGTTCCAGGCCAGCCTGGTGTGGATGTCCGAGCAGCCGATGCAGCCGGGCCGCAAGTACGACATCAAGCGTGCTACCAGCTACACCCCGGGGTCCTTCAGTCGCATCCTCTACCGCCAGGATGTGAACACCCTGGAGAAGCTGAGCGCCTCCGAGCTGGAGCTGAACGAGATTGCCCGGGTAGAAGTGTCACTCGAGCAGCCGATTGCCTTTGACGACTATCGCGCCAACCGCACCACCGGCGCCTTCATCGTCATCGACCGCCTGACCAATGCCACGGTCGGCGCCGGCATGATCGTCGCCGAAGGGCAGAACGCTGCCGGCACGGCGGGCACACCGGATGAATTTGCCCACGTCAGCCCCGCCGAGCGCGCCGAGCGCTTCGGTCAGGAGCCGGTCACCCTGCTGTTCACCGGCCTGTCCGGCGCCGGCAAGAGCACCCTGGCCTATGCCGTGGAGCGTCGCCTGTTTGACCGCGGCCGTGCCTGCTATGTGCTGGACGGCAAGGTGCTGCGTCAGGACCTGAGCAAGGGCATCGGCCGTGACGCCGCCGGCCGTGCGGAGAACCTGCACAAGGGCGCGCGGGTGGCCCGGCAGCTGAACCATGCCGGCCTGATCGCCATCGGCGCCTTCACCGCACCGACCGAGGAAAGCCGCGCCCAGGCCCGGCATATTCTCGGTGACCGCTGCCTGATGGTGTACCTGGATGCACCGCTGGAAGTCTGCCAGAAGCGCGATTCCTCCGGTCTGTATGCGGCCAACGAGGAAGGCACCATCCCGGGCGTGTCCTACCCTTACGAGGTACCCCAGGACGCGGATCTGGTGCTCAACACCGCCGAGCTGGATCTGGCGGCCTGTGTCGATAAGGTACTGGAGCTGCTGCGCGAGCGTTCCATCATCTGATCCTCCTGCCGGCGGGCAGCAATGCCCGCCACATTGCCGCGCAATTGTGTATCCTGTGCCGCCATTGACTGATCAAGGCGGCACCGGAGCACTCCCCTGATGAAACCTGCTGATATCGACTTCATGCGTGAAGCCATCGCCGAAGCGCGCAAGGGCGCGGAACTGGGCGAGGTGCCCGTGGGCGCCGTTCTGGTGCGTGACGGTCAGATCATCGCCCGCGGCTTCAATCGCCCCATCAGCAGCCACGACCCCAGCGCCCACGCCGAAATGGTCGCCCTGCGCGAAGCCGCCCAGAGCGAACAGAACTACCGCCTGCCCGGCACCACTCTCTACGTCACCCTCGAACCCTGCACCATGTGCTCCGGCCTGCTGGTCCACAGCCGCATCACCCGCCTGGTGTTCGGCGCCAGCGAACCCCGCTCCGGCGCCGTCGTCAGCCGCAGCCAGGTACTGGAACAGCCCTGGCTGAACCACCGGGTGCAGGTCGAGGGTGGGGTGCTGGCGGAGGAGTGTGGGACGATGCTTACAGAGTTTTTCCGGGCGCGCAGATAGACTCAAATCCCCTGCGGCAACTGCTCCAGAATTCCCGGTGCGTGATACTTGCCGTCTGGCATCTGCGGGGTTTCGCCCTGGGGTTGGGTTACCCAGGTGAGGATTTCGTAATAGCGGCGGATGTTCTGCACGTAGTTCACCGGCTCGCCGCCCCGGGCATAGCCGTAGCGGGTCTGGCTGTACCACTGTTTCTTCGACAGCAGCGGCAGGTGGTCCTTCACATCGATCCAGCGGTCCGGATCGCGGCCGTTGTTGCGGGTGAGGATGCGTGCGTCATCCAGATGCCCCAGCCCCACGTTATACGCCGCCAGGGCGAACCAGGTGCGGTCGGGTTCGGGAATATCAGTGGACAGCTGGTCGCGTACCCACACCAGATAGCGGGCGCCGCCGGCGATGCTCTGCGCCGGGTCCACCCGGTTGGTCACGCCGACGAACTTGGCGGTGGGCAGGGTCAGCATCATCAGGCCGCGCACCCCGGTGGGGGAGCGGGCATCCGGGTCCCACAACGATTCCTGATAGGCCATGGCCGCCAGCAGGCGCCAGTCCATGCCGTGCTGGTCCGCTGACTGGCGGAACAGCTGCTCGAAGCGTGGCAGCCGCTGCTGCATGTGGCGGGCGAAGGCGCGGGCGCCGACATAGTCCAGCACGTCGGCATGGCCGTAGAAGCGCTCCAGCAACTGATCCAGGGTGCCGTCTTCGCGGATGCTGTCGAAGAAGCGGTTCACTTCCTGCAGCAGGCTCTCGTCCTCGCCGCCGGCCAGTGCCCAGGCCATGGGCTGCGCCGGGCCGAGGTCGAAGCCCACATGCAGCGCCGGATAGAAGGCCTGGTTGACCAGCAGTTCGTTGGAATAGACCACGGTGAAATCGATTTCGCCGTCATTGACCAGACGCAGCAGGTCGACGGTCTCCAGGGTGTCGGATTCCTCGAACACCAGCTGCGGATGCTCGGCCTGCAGCTCGCGCAGCTGATCGGCCAGGGCGCTGCCCTTGAGCACCGTGATGCGCTTGTCGTAGAGATCCTCGAGGCCTCTGGGCTGGCGCTCGCCGCGCCGGTAGATGACCTGCGGGGTAACCTGCAGATAGGGCTCGGAAAACTGCACCTGACCGGCGCGGTTGGGGTTGGCGGTCAGGCCGGCGGCGGCGATGTGCGGCCCGCGCTCGCGCACCAGCTGATGGTACAGATCATCCAGCGTCGGGCTGGTAATCATCTCCAGCTCCAGATTCAGGCTGTCGGCAAAGCGCTTGCTCAGCTCGTACTCCAGCCCGGTGTCCCCATGGCGACCTTGGTAATAGGTAGTCGGCGTATTGCGGGTCATCACGCGCAGGGTGCCATCCTCGCGCAGCTGCTCGAGACGACTGGGCTGCTCGCAGGCCACCAGAAACACCGAGCACAACAGGGCCAGGGCGGGGGCAGCGAGATGGTTGCGTGGGTGGCGAGACATGGCCTCAGTATATGTAAATCCGCACAGGGGCAATAGAGCGGCGGTGTTACAGGGCGCTACCTCTGGGCAGCCGGTCATGCCGCTCGCCGGGCAAGATGGCTCCGGCGCGCAACCTGAGGTATCCTATGCGCCTTTCTTTTTTCCACTTCCCGAATCCCGAGGCCGATACCGACATGCATATACTGCGTGGAGCCCCAGTCCTTTCCGATTTCCGGCGCAGCAAGCTGCTGGCACGTCTGCAACAGCAGGTTCCCGGCGTGAGAGCTGTGTACGCTGAATTCATGCATTTTGCCGACCTGACCGGTGAGCTCACCGAGCAGGATCAGGCGGTGCTGGACCGGCTGCTCAAGTATGGCCCCTCGGTAGCGGTGGAAGAGCCCAATGGCAGTCTGGTGCTGGTAGTGCCGCGCTTCGGCACCATTTCGCCCTGGTCGAGCAAGGCCACGGACATCGCCCACAACTGCGGCCTGCGCATGATTGACCGCCTCGAGCGGGGTATCGCCTATTACGTTACCGGCGAGCTGAGCAGCGACGACCTGCAGCAGGTCAGGGCGCTGCTGCACGACCGCATGACCGAGCAGGCACTGGACAGCGTCGAGGCCGCCGCACAACTGTTCCACCACACCGAGCCCAAGCCCTTCAACCGGGTGGACATCCTCGGTGGCGGCAAGGCCGCGCTGGAGCAGGCCAACGTCGATCTGGGCCTGGCCCTGGCCGATGACGAGATCGACTACCTGGTGGAAAGCTTCCAGGGACTGGGCCGCAACCCCAGCGACGTCGAACTGATGATGTTCGCCCAGGCCAACTCCGAACACTGCCGGCACAAGATTTTCAACGCCAGCTGGGACATCGACGGCGAGGCTCAGGAAAAGAGCCTGTTCGGCATGATCAAGAACACCTACCAGATGCACAGCGAAGGCGTGCTGTCCGCGTACAAGGACAACGCCGCGGTCATCGAGGGCTTTGTCGCCGGTCGCTTCTTCCCGGAGCCGGGCACCGGTGAATACCGTGCCCATCAGGAGCCGGTACACATCCTGATGAAGGTCGAGACCCACAACCACCCGACCGCCATCTCCCCGTTCTCCGGTGCCTCCACCGGTTCCGGTGGCGAGATCCGCGACGAGGGTGCGACCGGTCGTGGCGGCAAGCCCAAGGCGGGCCTGACCGGCTTTACCGTATCCAACCTGCGCATCCCCGGCTTCGAGCAGCCCTGGGAAGAGGACAACGGCAAGCCGGGTCGCATCGTTACTCCGCTGCAGATCATGATCGACGGCCCGCTGGGCGGCGCCGCGTTCAACAACGAATTCGGCCGTCCGAACCTGACCGGCTACTTCCGTACCTTTGAGCAGACCGTGCAATCGCCCCGTGGCCCGGAAATCCGTGGCTACCACAAGCCGATCATGATCGCCGGTGGCATGGGCAACATCCGCGCCGAGCACGTCGAAAAGGCCGATATTCCGGTGGGCGCCAAGCTGATCGTACTCGGCGGCCCGGCCATGCTGATCGGCCTGGGCGGCGGCGCCGCCTCCTCCATGGCCACCGGCAGCAGCGCCGAGGACCTGGACTTTGCCTCCGTACAGCGGGAAAACCCGGAAATGGAGCGCCGCTGTCAGGAGGTCATCGACCGCTGCTGGCAGCTGGGCGAGAAGAACCCCATCGCCTTCATCCACGACGTGGGTGCTGGCGGCCTGTCCAACGCCTTCCCCGAGCTGGTGAATGACGGCGGCCGTGGCGGTATCTTCGAGCTGCGCAATATTCCCAACGACGAGCCGGGCATGAGCCCGCTGGAAATCTGGTCCAACGAATCCCAGGAACGCTACGTGCTGGCTGTGCCGAACGCCGACTTCGAGCGCTTCCAGGCCATCTGCGAGCGCGAGCGCTGCCCCTTCGCCGTGGTCGGCGAAGCGACCGAAGAGCAGATGCTGGTCCTCAACGACAGCCATTTCGACAACCAGCCGGTAGATATGCCCCTGTCGGTACTGCTCGGCAAGCCGCCGCGCATGCACCGCAGCGTGACCCGCGAAGCGGAGCAGGGCGATGACTTCACCGGGGACGTTGCCCTGGAAGAAGCCGCACTGCGCGTACTCCGCCTGCCGGCCGTGGCCAGCAAGAACTTCCTGATCACCATCGGTGACCGCAGCATTACCGGTCTGGTCGCCCGCGACCAGCTGGTCGGCCCCTGGCAGGTGCCGGTTGCCGACTGCGCCGTGACCGCCAGCAGCTTTGACGTCTACACCGGCGAAGCCATGGCCATGGGCGAGCGCACCCCGCTGGCCCTGCTCGACGCCCCGGCTTCCGGCCGCATGGCCGTTGCCGAGACGGTAACCAACCTGGCTGCCGCGCGCATCGACAAGCTATCCGACATTCGCCTGTCCGCCAACTGGATGGCCGCCGCCGGCCACCCCGGTGAAGATGCCCGTCTGTACGACACCGTCAAGGCGGTGGGCATGGAACTGTGCCCCGAGCTGGGTATCACCGTGCCGGTGGGCAAGGACTCCATGTCCATGCAGACCCGCTGGAACGACAACGGTCAGGACAAGAGCGTTACCTCGCCGCTGTCGTTGATCGTTACCGGTTTTGCGCCGGTACAGGACGTGCGCCGTACCCTGACCCCGCAACTGCGTCTGGACAAGGGCGACACCGACCTGATCCTGATCGATCTGGGCCGTGGCCAGAACCGCCTGGGCGGCTCGGCACTGGCGCAGGTATACAACCGCATCGGCCAGCAGGCCCCCGACCTGGACGACGCCGAAGACCTCAAGGCCTTCTTCGCCGTGATCCAGGGTCTGAACCAGGACGACCTGCTGCTGGCCTACCACGACCGCTCCGACGGCGGCCTGCTGGCCACCCTGGCGGAAATGGCCTTTGCCGGCCACTGTGGTCTGGACATCAATCTGGACGTACTGGCCGACGCCGCCGACGAGCTGGCACCGGTGCTGTTCAACGAAGAGCTGGGCGCCGTTATCCAGGTGCGTCAGAGCGACACCGAGGCCGTGCTGGCGCAACTGAGCAGCGCCGGTCTGGGTGACTGCAGCGCGGTTATCGGCCAGCCCCGCGCCGAGCAGGTGCTGAGCTTCAACTTCAATGGCGAGCAGGTGCTCGGCGGCACCCGCGCCGCCTGGCAGCAGGCCTGGAGCGAGACCAGCTGGCAGATCCAGCGTCTGCGCGACAACGCCGAATGCGCCGACCAGGAATTCGAACGCCTGGCCGACGACAACAATCCCGGCCTGCGCGCCATGCTCAGCTACGACCCCAACGAGGACGTAGCCGCGCCCTTCATCAACACCGGCATGCGCCCGGCGGTGGCCATCCTGCGCGAGCAGGGCGTCAACGGTCAGGTGGAAATGGCCGCAGCCTTCACCCGCGCCGGCTTCACCGCCATCGACGTGCACATGAGCGACATCCTCAGTGGCCGCGTCGATCTGGCCGACTTCCGTGGTCTGGTCGCCTGTGGCGGCTTCTCCTACGGTGACGTGCTGGGCGCCGGCGAAGGCTGGGCCAAGTCGATCCTGTTCAACGAACAGGCCCGCCAGGCCTTCAGCGACTTCTTCGCCCGCCCCGACACCTTCACCCTGGGTGTGTGCAACGGCTGTCAGATGCTGTCCAACCTGCGCGAACTGATCCCCGGCAGCGACCACTGGCCGCGCTTCGTGCGTAACCGCTCCGAGCAATTCGAAGCGCGGGTCGCCATGGTCGAGGTCCAGCCCTCGCCGTCGATCTTCCTCAGCGGCATGGTCGGCTCGCGCATGCCGATCGCCATCGCCCACGGCGAAGGCTATGCCGAGTTTGCCGACAGCACCGCCGTCGACGCCTGCGAAGCCAGCAGCAGCGTCGCCCTGCGCTTCGTCGACAACCACGGCCGCATGACCGACCGCTACCCGGCCAACCCCAACGGCTCCCCCCGCGGCATCACCGGCCTGACCACCCGCGACGGCCGCGTCACCATCATGATGCCGCACCCGGAACGCGTCTTCCGCGCAGTCCAGAACTCCTGGTACCCGGACGACTGGAGCGAAGACGGCGCCTGGATGCGCATGTTCCGCAATGCACGGGTCTGGGTAGGCTAAACCCACCCCGCACCAACAAAAATCCCGGCCAGGCGCCGGGATTTTTGTATGCACACTTTGCCAGCATGCACATTTCTGCACCCTCTCCCCTTGCGGGGCGAAAGCGGAATAAGCGAAGCACTGCTTCGCCGCTTGAGCGCCCTGAGCTCTGCGAAGGGCTGGGGCGCGGAGCGGGGCTGGGGAGAGGGGGGAAAGCCTCCTCACACACCCAACTCCCAGAACAACTACAATTCCCCAACACCCACAACCAAAAACCACCCCATGAAAACAACAACCCTAACCGCCATCATCCTCCTAACCACCGCCTGCACCACCCAAACCACCCACATCTACAAACCCGACGGCAACAAACAATGCGAACCCGCCACCTCCACCCTCGCCAACAGCACCACCCAACTCACCAGCGCCGGCATTGAAGTCCTCACCTCAAACTGCGCCACCCACACCGGCATGGCCGTAATGACCGTCTGCGGCGCCCCAACCCTCGGCATCCACCTGCACGAAATAAACGCCAGCGACATACAAAAAGCCAAAGACCTCGGTTACGAAGAAGCCAACAACCTGATCAACCACGAGCAAGGCACAGGCTACGAAATCACCAACTGCCCCTGATGCCGTTGAAATGGCCAGATGCCTGCATTATGGTTAAAGCCACGCAGGGAATGCAGACACTCTCCTCCAAGGCACCGGACAGCCTTCAATTCCCTCCAGAATAATTACCGCATATGCCTGAATGCGCGAGGTAGGGCGGTAGCGTGCCTGAAGACCTGAAATGGTCAACCCAGTGGGCTCTGCACACCAGCAAAGCCCTGACCAAGCACATGAGTGTAAATCTGCGTAGTACGGACATCCGCATGGCCCAACAAGGTTTGTACCGTACGAATATCACTGCCTCGGCGTAGCAACTCGGTGGCAAAGGTGTGCCGGAACGTATGGCATCCGACAGGCTTTTCGATGCCCGTACCGCGCACTGCCTGTTTGACGGCCCGCTGAATGGTGCTGACATGCACATGATGGCGAACGCTCCGACCATCTTCGTCAAGACAGATCCCGCTTGAAGGGAAAAGCCACTGCCAAGCCAGCGAAACAGAAGCGCGTGGATATTTACGTCGCAACGCGAAAGGGAGAGACACAGGCACCTTGTACATTTCCTCCTGTGAGCGCCATGCAGCCTCAATCTGCTCTATCTGATGCTTAAGAGGGGTTATCAAGGGGGCGGGCAGCAAAGTGGTTCTATCTTTTCCGCCTTTGCCGTCCCTGACTATGATCGTTTGATTTCGGAAGTCGATATCCTTGACGCGTAGACGGGATGACTCAACTACCCTCAGCCCCGCACCGTACATAAGAGAAGTCAGTAAGCGGTACGGTTGGCCTAGGTGCTCAATGATAGACATGGCCTCCTGGTGGGTAAGTACCGTCGGCAACCTGGGTGGTCGCTTGACCCTGACCACGTCACCGATCTCGCCTAGAGGCTGCTCAAGGACGCGGGCATATAGAAATACGATGGCATTCAATGCGAGATTCTGGGTCGCAGCCGCAACCTGTCGATCAGTGGCGAGCCAGCTGAGAAACGCATTCACATCAGACGTTCCCAGTTCAAGAGGGTGGCGCATGCCGTGGAAGCGGATGAAATAGCGGATCCAGTACCAATAGCTTTTCTCCGTGCGGATGCTGTAGTGATTCAAGCGCATAACCGAGCGAAACTGCTCCCTCAGGCGAGGCTTAGGAGCTAGGCTGTCCATGTGTCGTCCTTTGCTGTATTTTTATACAGTAGTAATAGATGTGCAGAATGACGAAGTCAAGCGAGTACAAAAGGAATAAAGGTGGTTATGGGTAAGTTTATGATTTTTAAGGAATTTAATATGGTAGGTAATCCCGGCTATCCGGAGTTATACCGCAGTCATTCTTATGCATTAGTGCCGCATGCGGTCTAATCAC